>NZ_JASJSI010000044.1:0-35657 GCF_030237085.1 Stenotrophomonas maltophilia group sp. Smal32 | reverse complement strand
ATTTTTATTTTAGCCCGAGTGGTCGTACCCACCCCCAGCGATGGCAGCGGGTTACGAGGTCGTTGTCGTACGACATCGGCCGGGCGACAAGGGCGCGGTTTAGTGTCGTGTTAAAAGGTTCTGTGTTTTATTATGGAAGGACGCGCCCCCCGCCGGGCGGCGAGGAGTGATATCTGTGGGGAGCCCCCCCCCGGCCCCCCCACTCCCCGATGCGCGTCAGGTCGACGCGCTGCGGATCGCCTCCGGCAGCGGCGCACTCCTGCCGGTCTGCGTATCCATCCAGACCACCACCACGTTGCCGTCCGAATACAGCTTCGAATCGTCCTGCTGGTCGACGATGCGGTGGCCGATGGTCACGCTGCTGTTGCCCAGGCGCTCGACGAACAGTTCGACCAGGATGTCGTTGGGCCACACGATCGGCAGCCTGTAATTGACGTTGGTCGCGGCCACCACCGGTGCGATGCGGTCGGTCATCGATACGCCGTCCACGCCCAGCATCCAGCGCACGCGCGCTTCTTCCAGGTAGGAAATGTACTTGGCGTTGTTGACGTGGCCCATGCTGTCCATGTCGCGCCAGCGCACGCTGATCGGGATGCGGGCCAGGATCTTGTGTTCGCTGCTCATCAGGCGTCCTTCTTCTTCGTCGTGCTCTTGCTGGCCTTGCCGGTGCTCTTGGCGGCCACCGCCTTCTTCGCCACCTTGGCCGGCTTCTCAGGTTTCACCTTGCGCGGCGGCCGGGCATCGGGCTTGTTGGCCACCGCGGCCGGCTGTTCCGGGCGCGCGCTGGTGGAGGGCAGCATGCGGGCCAGGAACTGGCCGGTGTACGACTGCGGGCAGGCCGCCACGTCTTCCGGCGTGCCGGTGACCAGGATGGTGCCACCGCGATGGCCGCCTTCCGGGCCCAGGTCGACGATCCAGTCGGCGGTCTTGATCACGTCGAGGTTGTGCTCGATCACCACCACCGTGTTGCCCTCGTCGCGCAGCTTGTGCAGCACGCCCAGCAGCGCTTCGATGTCGTGGAAGTGCAGGCCGGTGGTCGGCTCGTCGAGGATGTACAGGGTACGGCCGGTATCGCGGCGCGACAGCTCCTTGGACAGTTTCACGCGCTGCGCTTCACCACCGGACAGCGTGGTCGCGCTCTGGCCCAGCTTGATGTAGCTCAGGCCCACGTCCACCAGTGTTTCCAGCTTGCGGGCGATTGACGGCACCGGCTCGAACAGCTTCAGCGCATCCTCGACGGTCATTTCCAGCACGTCGTTGATGTTGAAGCCCTTGTACAGGATCTCCAGCGTCTCGCGGTTGTAGCGCTTGCCGTGGCAGACATCGCATGGCACGTACACGTCCGGCAGGAAGTGCATCTCGACCTTGATCAGGCCATCGCCCTGGCAGGCCTCGCAGCGGCCACCACGCACGTTGAAGCTGAAACGGCCCGGCGAATAACCACGCGCACGCGCTTCGGGCACCTGGGCGAACAGCTCGCGCAGCGGGGTGAACAGGCCGGTGTAGGTGGCCGGGTTCGAGCGCGGGGTGCGGCCGATCGGCGACTGGTCGATGTCCACCACCTTGTCGAACAGGTCCAGGCCATCGATCTCCTTGTACGGGGCGATCGGGTGCGAGGAACCATTGATCTCGTTGGCGGCCAGCGAGAACAGGGTGTCGTTGATCAGGGTCGACTTGCCCGATCCGGACACGCCGGTCACGCAGGTCAGCAGGCCCGACGGAATCGCCAGGTCCACGCCCTTCAGGTTGTTGCCGCTGGCCCCGCGCAGGTGCAGGGTCATCTTCGGGTTCGGCTTGTGCCGGCGCGCAGGAATCTCGATCGCGCGCTTGCCCGACAGGTACTGGCCGGTCAGTGAACGTGGTGCCTCCAGGATATCCTGCAGGGTGCCCTGGCCGACGATCTCGCCGCCATGCACGCCCGCGCCCGGGCCGATGTCCAGCACATAGTCGGCCAGGCGGATCGCATCCTCGTCATGCTCGACCACGATCACCGTGTTGCCCAGGTCACGCAGGCGGGTGAGGGTGCCGAGCAGGCGTTCGTTGTCGCGCTGGTGCAGGCCGATGGACGGCTCGTCGAGCACGTACATCACGCCGACCAGACCGGCGCCGATCTGGCTGGCCAGGCGGATGCGCTGTGCCTCGCCACCGGACAGGGTGTCGGCCTTGCGTTCCAGGGTCAGGTAATCCAGGCCCACATCGACCAGGAAGCCGAGGCGTTCGCCGATTTCCTTGACGATCTTCGAGGCGATCTCGCCACGCCAGCCCGGCAGGCTCAGCTCGCTGAAGAACTTCAGCGCCTCGTCGATCGGCAGCACCACCAGGTCCGGCAGCGGGCGGTCGGCCACGAACACGTTGCGTGCCGCCTTGTTGAGGCGGGCGCCATGGCATTCCGGGCACGGCTGTTCGCTGATGTACTTGGACAGCTCTTCGCGCACCGCCGGCGATTCGGTTTCCTTGTAGCGGCGCTCGAGGTTGGGAATGATGCCTTCGAAGCGGTGCTTGCGCTGGGTGCGGCCACCGGCTTCGGTGAAGTAGGTGAAGGTGATCGCTTCATCGCCACTGCCGTAGAGCACGGCCTGCTGCACGTTCTCCGGCAGCGAGTTCCACGCCGCGTCGACGTCGAACCTGTAGTGCTTGGCCAGCGAGGCGATCAGCTGGAAGTAGTAGGCATTGCGGCGGTCCCAGCCGCGCACCGCACCGGCGGCCAGCGACAGCTCGGGGTGCACCACCACGCGCGAAGGATCGAAGAATTCGGCCATGCCCAGGCCATCGCAGCCGGGACAGGCGCCCATCGGTGCGTTGAACGAGAACAGGCGCGGTTCCAGCTCCGGCAGCGAGTAGTCGCAGACCGGGCAGGAATACTTGGAGGAGAACAGGGTCGGCGCGGCATCGGCGGTGTCCAGGCTCTGCACCGAGGCCATGCCGTCGCCCAGTTTCAGCGCGGTCTCGAAGCTCTCGGCCAGGCGCTGCTTAATGTCCTCGCGCGGGCGGAAGCGGTCGATCACCGCCTCGATGGTGTGCTTCTGGCGCAGCGCCAGCGGCGGCACCGCGTCGATTTCATGCAGCTCGCCGTCCACGCGCACGCGCACGAAGCCCTGCGCGCGCAGCTGGTCGAACACCTGCGCGTGCTCGCCCTTGCGGTCGCGGATGACCGGCGCCAGCAGCATGTAGCGCTGTTCCGGGTCCAGGGTCAGTACCTGGTCGACCATCTGGCTGACCGTCTGCGCTTCCAGCGGGTAGCCGTGGTCCGGGCAGCGCGGGGTGCCGACGCGGGCGTACAGCAGGCGCAGGTAGTCGTAGATTTCGGTGATCGTGCCCACCGTCGAACGCGGGTTGTGCGAGGTCGACTTCTGCTCGATCGAGATCGCCGGGGACAGGCCCTCGATGTGGTCCAGGTCCGGCTTTTCCATCACGCTCAGGAACTGGCGCGCATAGGCCGACAGCGACTCGACGTAGCGGCGCTGGCCTTCTGCATAGATGGTGTCGAACGCCAGCGAGGACTTGCCCGAACCGGACAGGCCGGTGATCACGATCAGCTTGTCGCGGGGCAGGTCGAGGTCGATGTTCTTGAGATTGTGCGTCCGCGCGCCGCGGATGCGGATGAAATCCATCGCCATGGGGAATCCGGTTGTGGGGGCGTTGGCTGGGTGCCGGGCCAGCAGGGAACGGCAATCGGTCAGCCTACCGAGGTGACCAGATGGGGGCAATGGGCGACAATGCCAGCCCGGTGTCTCACCTTGTGAGACGGGCCGACAGGCAGGGGTCAGATCCCTTTTCACGTTGTGAAAAGGGATCTGACCCCGGTCCGGCTCGCGCGCCCGGTCCGTTCAGGGGTTGACTTGACCCGCGCCCGCTGATCTGCGTACAATCCCGCTCCTGTCCGCCCTCGACGGCGGCAGTCCATAGACCACAATAACTACAGAGGAAGTCTGGTCATGTACGCAGTACTGGTCACCGGCGGTAAGCAATACCGCGTGGCGCAGGGCGAAAAGCTCCGCGTCGAAAAGCTCGAAGTCGAAGTCGGCAGCGAGATCAAGTTTGACAACATCCTGATGCTGGGCGACAGCGATGGCGTGAAGCTGGGCGATGCGCTGAAGGGCGCTGCCGTCACCGCCAAGGTCCTGTCCCAGGGTCGTGCTGACAAGGTCCGGATCATCAAGTTCCGTCGCCGCAAGCACCACATGAAGCGTCAGGGTCACCGTCAGTACTACACCGAAATCGAGATCACCGGCATCGCCGGCTAAGCATCAGGAGAAGCAGTCATGGCACATAAAAAGGGCGTAGGCTCCTCGCGCAACGGTCGCGACTCCAACCCGAAGTACCTGGGCGTCAAGATCTTCGGCGGCCAGGCCATCGAAGCCGGCAACATCATCGTGCGTCAGCGCGGCACCCAGTTCCACCCGGGTTCGGGCGTTGGCCTGGGCCGTGACCACACCCTGTTCGCCCTCGTGGACGGCAAGGTGGAGTTCTCGGTCAAGGGCGCCAAGAAGCGTCGTACCGTCAGCAT
The DNA here is from genome assembly GCF_030237085.1 of Stenotrophomonas maltophilia group sp. Smal32. Classification (NCBI taxonomy): domain Bacteria; kingdom Pseudomonadati; phylum Pseudomonadota; class Gammaproteobacteria; order Lysobacterales; family Lysobacteraceae; genus Stenotrophomonas; species Stenotrophomonas maltophilia group sp. Smal32. Next base: position 31,150 of record NZ_JASJSI010000044.1, on the reverse strand, counting down.
CGTCTCGGCCGACGCCTGATCCAGGCATCGCCGGCACCCATGCCCCGGCATGGCCGTGCTGGATGAAGAGCACGCTGCATGGAGAGCCCCGCTTCGGCGGGGCTTTTCGTTAGAGTGAACGCAAGACCGGCTGTGCCGGGTTGCCGGCCCGCGGCCGGCGTGACATTCAAGGCGACGGCAGGCAGGCCGCGCCCATCGCAGGCATCGAAACAATGAAACTGGTAGACGAAGCAGAAATCGAAGTGTTCGCCGGCAACGGCGGCAACGGCTGCATTGGCTTCCGTCGCGAGAAGTTCATTCCGCTCGGCGGCCCGGACGGCGGCGACGGCGGTGCGGGCGGCAGCGTGTACATCCGCGCCGACGAGAACCTGAACACCCTGGTCGACTTCCGCCATGACCGCATCTTCAAGGCGCAGCGCGGCGAGAACGGCATGGGCCGCCAGGCCTATGGCAAGGGCGGCGAAGACCTGACCATCACTGTGCCGGTCGGTACCGTGGTGATCAACGTCGCCACCGATGAAGTCATCGGCGATCTGACCCAGCACGGCGATCGCCTGCTGGTGGCCAAGGGTGGCCGCGGCGGCCTGGGCAACATGCACTTCAAGAGCTCGACCAACCGCTCGCCGCGCCAGGCGCTGCCGGGCGAGCCGGGCGAAGAGCGCACGCTGAAGCTGGAGTTGAAGCTGCTGGCCGACGTCGGTCTGCTGGGCTTCCCCAATGCCGGCAAGAGCACCCTGATCCGCGCCGTTTCGGCGGCGACCCCGAAGGTGGCCGATTATCCGTTCACCACGCTGTACCCGAACCTGGGTGTGGTGAAGGTGGAGAACTACCGCAGCTTCGTGATTGCCGATATTCCGGGCCTGATCGAAGGCGCGGCGGATGGAGCCGGCCTCGGTGCGCAGTTCCTGCGTCACCTGCAGCGCACCCGCCTGCTGCTGCACCTGGTGGACATCTCGCCGATGGAAGGTGGCGTGGAAGGCATTTCGCCGGTGGAGCAGGTGCGTGCGATCGAGCGCGAGCTGGAAAAGCATGATCCGGAGCTGCTGAACAAGCCGCGCTGGCTGGTGCTGAACAAGGCCGACCTGATGTTCGAGGACGAGGCCAAGGCCGCGGCCGAGCAGATCGTCGCCGAGCTGGGCTGGAAGGAGCCGTGGTTCCTGGTCTCCGCGCTGGGCCGCGAAGGCACCTTCCCGATCATGAGCCGGATCATGGCCTTCTTCGATCGCCAGAAGGAAGAAGAGCAGGAAGCCCGCGACGCCCAGTAATGGTGTTGTGGTTCCGCTCGAAAAACCCGGCTTCGGCCGGGTTTTTTGTTGGTTGCCGCTCTTCTGTAGGGCTGAGCCTATGCTCGGCCGCTGTTCGCGCGGCCAGCCGAGCATGGGCTCGGCTCTACAGGGTGGAAACTGCAGGCAACAAAAAACCCGGCCAGGGCCGGGCTTTTGTCTGCTGCCCAACCCCGAGGGGCAGGGCGGCAACGCCGGATCAGGCGGCCTTGAGGGCCTTGATGCGGTCGTTCAGGCGGCTCTTGTGGCGAGCAGCCTTGTTCTTGTGGATCAGGCCACGCGCGCTGAAGCGATCCAGGATCGGCTGGGCAACGGCGAAGGCGGCTTCGGCGCCGGCGGCATCGTTGGCGTCCAGCGCCTTGATCACTTTCTTGACAGCGGTGCGCAGCATCGAGCGCTGAGCCACGTTGCGCGCGTTGCGCACGACGGTCTGCTTGGCGCGCTTCTTGGCGGACTTGATATTGGCCACGGTGGTGGTTTCCTGAAAAAATCGGTGTTATGGGAACAGCAAGCTAGCTAGTATGATGGCGTAAGAAATGCACGTCAAGTCGATTGTCAAGAGGGACGCTGAGTGAGTTCACCCAAGTTGTTGCGGGGCCTGCTGTCGTTCAGCAGCATGACCATGGTCTCGCGCGTTCTCGGACTTGTCCGGGACTTCGTGGTGACCACCACGTTCGGCACCAACGCCATCACTGATGCTTTCTGGGTCGCCTTCAGGGTACCCAATTTCCTGCGGCGTTTGTTCGCCGAAGGCTCTTTCGCCACTGCTTTCGTGCCCGTGTTCACGGAAGTGAAGGAAACCCGCAGCCACGCCGAGCTGCGTGAACTGATGGCCCGCACCGCCGGGACCCTGGGCGGGGTGCTGATGCTGGTCACCGCGCTGGCGCTGATCTTCGCGCCGCAGCTGGCCTCGGTCTTCTCCAGTGGCGTTGATACCGACCCGGTGAAGCAGGGCCTGCTGGTCGACCTGTTCCGCCTGACCTTCCCGTTCCTGCTGTTCGTCTCGCTCACCGCGCTGGCCGGTGGCGCGCTGAACAGCTTCCAGCGCTTCGCCATGCCGGCGCTGACCCCGGTCATCCTCAACCTGTGCATGATCGCCGGTGCGCTGTGGCTGGCGCCGCGGCTGGGCGGCACCCCGGAGAAGCAGATCCTGGCGCTGGGCTGGGCGGTGCTGGCCGCCGGCATCCTGCAGCTGCTGTTCCAGCTGCCCTCGCTGAAGGGCATCAATCTGCTGACCCTCCCGCGCTGGGGCTGGAGCCACCCGGGCGTGCGCAAGGTGATGACGCTGATGGTGCCGACCCTGTTCGGCTCCTCGGTGGCGCAGATCAACCTGCTGCTGGACACCGTGATCGCTGCCAAGCTGACCGATGGCTCGCAGTCCTGGCTGTCGCTGGCCGACCGCTTCCTGGAGCTGCCGCTGGGCGTGTTCGGCGTGGCGCTGGGCACGGTGATCCTGCCGGCGCTGGCCCGTCACCACGTCAGCACCGACCGCGAGGGCTTCTCGCGCTCGCTGGACTGGGGCTTGCGCATGACCCTGCTGATCTCGGTGCCGGCCATGCTCGGCCTGCTGCTGTTGGCCGAACCGCTGATCGCGACCATCTTCCAGCACGGCCAGTTCAGTGCCTTCGATACCCGCATGACCGCGCTGTCGGTGTATGGCCTGAGTTTCGGCCTGCCGGCGTTCGCGTTGCTGAAGGTGGTGCTGCCGGCGTTCTACGCCCGACAGGACACCAAGACCCCGGTGCGCGCCGGTGTGGCCGCACTGGTGGCCAACATGGTGTTCAACTTCGCCCTGCTGGCGGTGCTGTACCAGGTGATGGTGCCGGACGAGCTGAAAGCGCAGGGCGTGATGGCGGCCATCGGCAAGCAGCCGGGCCTGCACCTGGCACTGGGCATCGCCAGCGCGCTGTCCAGTTACCTGAACCTGGGCCTGCTCTGGTACTGGCTGGGCAAGACTGATGTCTACCAGCGCCGGCCGGGCTGGGGCGGCTATCTGCTGCGCCTGCTGTTGGCCTGCCTGGCCATGGTCGCCGCGCTGCTGGCCCTGCTGCACTGGCTGCCGGCGTTCTCGGCGATGGGTGTATGGGAGCGGATCGGCAGCCTGTCGCTGCTGGTCGGTGGCGGCGGTGCCACCTACGCAGTGGCCATGGTGGCGATGGGCTTCCGCCCGCGCGACCTGCGCGGGCATTGATCACCGCTTGTGGCGGCTATACTTCAGGGTTACACCATTGAAGCGGCGGCCCCGGTCGGGCCGGAACGAGAGTTGATGAGCAGGCTGTTCAGAAGCGTCGAGGGCGGGGAACTGTTCCCCAACGGAAGCGTGGTCTGTATCGGTGCATTCGACGGCCTCCACCTGGGCCATCGTGCGCTGGTGCGCCATGCGGTTGCCCGCGCGCGCGCCTTGGGCGTGGCCGCCGTGGCCGTGGCCTTCGAGCCGCTGCCGCGTGAGTTCTTCGCCCAGGGCACACCGCCGCCGCGGCTGACCCTGGCGCGCAGCAAGGTCGAGATCCTGCGCGAACTCGGCGTCGATGCGGTCGGCCTGCTGCGCTTCGACGCGGCGATGGCAGCGATGCCGGCCGAGACCTTCGTACGCCAGCTGCTGGTGCAGCGCCTGAACGCCCGCGAAGTCTGGATCGGCCCGGAGTTCTGCTTCGGCAACCGCCGCCGTGGCGACCTGGCCCTGCTGCAGAAGATGGGCGCCGAACTGGGCTTCACCGCGGGCGAAATCGAAGCGATCGACCTGCATGGCGAACGCATTTCCAGCACCCGCATCCGCCAGCTGCTGCAGGAGGGCGACTTCGCCCGTGCCAATGACCTGCTGGGTCGTCCGTACGCGATCAGCGGCCGGGTGGTGCGCGGGCGCCAGCTCGGCCGTACGCTGGGCTTCCCCACCGCCAACCTGCGGTTCCCGAAGACCCCGGCGCTGTCGGGCATCTACGCGACCTGGGTGCACGGCGTGTTCGACCAGCCGTGGCCATCGGTCTCCAGCTTCGGCACGCGGCCGACGGTGGAGGGCGTGGAGCCGCTGCTGGAAGCCCACCTGTTCGATTTCCAGGGCGACCTGTACGGGCGCCACATCGACGTGGAATTCGTCGCCAAGCTGCGCGACGAAGAGAAATTCAATGATCTGGCGGCGCTGACCGACCAGATGCATCGCGACGCCGAACAGGCGCGCGCCATCCTTTCCGAACATAGATTGCGAGCCACTGCGTGAGCCAGGACTACAAGACCACCCTGAACCTGCCAGCCACCGAATTCCCGATGCGCGGCGACCTGCCCAAGCGCGAGCCGGGCATTCTGGCGCAGTGGGAAGCGCAGGGGCTCTACCAGCAGCTGCGCGACAACGCGGCCGGCCGCCCGCTGTTCGTGCTGCATGACGGCCCGCCGTATGCCAACGGCCGCATCCACCTGGGCCACGCGGTCAACAAGATCCTGAAGGACATCATCGTCAAGTCGCGCTACCTGGCCGGCTTCGATGCGCCCTACGTGCCGGGCTGGGACTGCCATGGCCTGCCGATCGAGATCGCAGTCGAGAAGAAGTGGGGCAAGGTCGGCACCAAGCTCGACGCCGTTGAATTCCGCCAGAAGTGCCGCGAGTTCGCCGAAGAGCAGATCAACATCCAGCGCGTGGACTTCAAGCGCCTGGGCGTGACCGGTGACTGGGACAACCCGTACAAGACCCTGAGCTTCGACTTCGAAGCCAACGAGATCCGCGCGCTGGCCAAGGTCGTGGCGAACGGCCACCTGGTGCGTGGCGCCAAGCCGGTGTACTGGTGCTTCGACTGTGGCTCGGCGCTGGCCGAAGCCGAAATCGAATACCAGGAAAAGGAATCGCCGGCCATCGATGTGGCCTACGCCGCGCGTGATGCACAGGCCATCGGCCAGGCGTTCGGCGTGAGCGTGCCGGCCGACGTCGAAGTGGCGGTGCCGATCTGGACCACCACGCCGTGGACGCTGCCGGCCTCGCTGGCGGTGTCGCTGGGTGCGGAGATCAACTACGTGCTGGCCGAAGGCCCGGCCCACAACGGCAAGAGCCGTTGGCTGGTGCTGGCTGCCGCGCTGGCCGAGCGCGCGCTGCAGCGCTATGGTGTGGATGAGGTCGTGCTGCACGGTGAAACCACCGGCGCGGCGCTGGAAAACCAGCTGCTGGCGCATCCGTTCTACCCGGAACGCGAGATCCTGGTGCTCAACGGCGACCACGTCTCCGACGAGGACGGTACCGGTGCGGTGCACACCGCCCCCGGCCACGGCCAGGAAGACTTCGTGGTCAGCCAGAAGTACGGCCTGCTGGACAAGTACAACGCCGGTCAGGTCACACCGATCGACGGCCGTGGCGTGTACCTGGAATCGACGCCGCCGGGCGGCGACGTGGTGCTGGCCGGCCAGCACCTGTGGAAGGCGCAGGAAGCCATCGTCGGCGTGTTGCGCGACAACGGCTCGCTGCTGGCCTTCCACCCGATCCGCCACAGCTACCCGCACTGCTGGCGCCACAAGACGCCGGTGGTGTTCCGCGCCACCCCGCAGTGGTTCATCTCGATGGACAAGGCCCACCTGCGCCGCGATGCGCTGGCCGCCATCGATACCGTCGGCTGGTTCCCGAGCTGGGGCAAGGCGCGCATCCAGAGCATGGTCGACGGTCGTCCGGACTGGACCATCTCGCGCCAGCGCACCTGGGGCGTGCCGATCGCCCTGTTCACCCATCGCCAGACCGGCGAGATCCATCCGCGTTCGGTGGAGCTGATGCAGCAGGTCGCCGACCGCGTCGAAGCTGAGGGCATCGACGTGTGGTATTCGCTGGATGCCGCCGAACTGCTGGGCGCTGAAGCGGCCGACTACGAGAAGGTCACCGACATCCTCGACGTCTGGTTCGATTCGGGCGTGACTCATGAGGGCGTGCTCGCCGCGCGTGGCTTCGGCAAGCCGGCCGACCTGTACCTGGAAGGTTCCGACCAGCATCGCGGCTGGTTCCAGTCCTCGCTGCTGACCGGCGTGGCGATCGACAAGCGCGCCCCGTACAAGCAGTGCCTCACCCACGGTTTCACCGTGGACGAGCACGGCCGCAAGATGTCCAAGTCGCTGGGCAACGGCATCGAGCCGCAGGACATCATGAACAAGCTGGGCGCGGACATCCTGCGCCTGTGGATCGCCTCGGCCGACTACAGCAACGAGATGTCGTTGTCGCAGGAGATCCTCAAGCGCAACGCCGACGCCTACCGTCGCCTGCGCAACACCGCACGCTTCCTGCTCGGCAACCTGGACGGCTTCGATCCGGCCCAGCACCTGCAACCGCTCGACAAGATGGTCGCGCTGGACCGCTGGATCGTGCATCGCGCGTGGGAGCTGCAGGAGAAGATCAAGGCAGCCTACGACGGCTACAACATGGCCGAGATCGTGCAGCTGCTGCTGAATTTCTGCAGCGTGGACCTGGGTTCGCTGTACCTGGACGTGACCAAGGACCGCCTGTACACGATGCCGACCGATTCGCACGGTCGCCGTTCGGCACAGAGTGCGATGTACCACATCGCCGAAGCGTTCACCCGCTGGGTCGCACCGATCCTGACCTTCACCGCCGACGAGCTGTGGGGCTACCTGCCGGGCGAACGCGCCGGCCACGTGCTGTTCACCACCTGGTACGACGGCCTGGCGCCGCTGCCGGCCGATGCCCAGCTCAACGCCACCGACTTCGATCAGCTGCTGGCCGTGCGCGAGCAGGTGGCCAAGGTGCTGGAGCCGATGCGTGCCAACGGCGCGATCGGTGCCGCGCTGGAAGCGGAAATCACCATTGCCGCCAACGAGGAGCAGGCCGCGAAGTGGCAGCCGCTGGCCGATGAACTGCGCTTCCTGTTCATCAGCGGCGACGTGCAGGTGCGCCCGGCGACCACCGACGAGGTGTTCGTCAGCGCCCAGCCGACCACCAAGGCCAAGTGCGTGCGCTGCTGGCACCACCGTGCCGATGTCGGAAGCAACGCCGACCATCCGGAACTGTGCGGCCGCTGCGTGAGCAACATCACCGGCGCTGGTGAAGTGCGGAGCTGGTTCTGATGGCCGCGCCCCGTCCGCACCCGAACGCCCTGGTCTGGCTGCTGCTGTCGGCCGCCATCATCGGCCTGGACCAGTGGTCCAAGGCCTGGGTCCTGTCGAGCCTGCCGGAGTTCCAGCCGGTGGTTGTGATCGACGGCTTCTGGAACTGGTACCGCACCTACAACACCGGCGCCGCGTTCAGTTTCCTGAGCGACGCCGGTGGCTGGCAGAAGTACTTCTTCACCGCGCTGGCCATCGCCATCAGCGGCCTGATGGCCTGGTGGCTGCGCGGCACCGCCCGCGGCAACTGGAAGGCCGCGGTGCCGTATGCGCTGATCATCGGCGGTGCCATCGGCAACGTGATCGACCGCCAGGTGCACGGCCACGTGGTCGATTTCATCCAGTGGTACGTGGGCAGCTACACCTGGCCCTCGTTCAACATCGCCGATTCGGCCATCGTGGTGGGTGCCATCGGCATCGCCCTGTTTGGCCTGTTCGAAGGCAAGTCCGCCAAAAAGGCGGATAATGCCAACCCGAAACCGTAAGCCGGCCGCTGCCGGGAGATTGAACTGATGGATGTGCTGCTCGCCAACCCGCGTGGTTTCTGTGCCGGTGTCGATCGTGCGATCGAGATCGTCAAGCGCGCGATCGAAACGCTGGGCGCGCCCATCTACGTTCGCCATGAAGTGGTGCACAACCGCTTCGTGGTGGACGATCTGAAGCAGCGCGGCGCGATCTTCGTCGAGGAACTGGACGAAGTGCCGGACAACAACACGGTCATCTTCAGCGCGCATGGCGTGTCCCAGGCCGTGCGCCAGGAAGCCGAGCGCCGTGGCCTGAAGGTGTTCGACGCTACCTGCCCGCTGGTGACCAAGGTCCACTTCGAAGTCGCCCGCCACTGCCGTGCCGGCCGCGACGTGGTGCTGATCGGCCACGCCGGCCACCCGGAAGTGGAAGGCACCATGGGCCAGTGGAACCGCGAAGCCGGTACCGGCCAGATCTACCTGGTCGAAGACGTGGAGCAGGTCGCCACGCTGCACATCAACCAGCCGGAAAACTTCGCCTACACCACGCAGACCACGCTGTCGGTGGACGACACGCGCGGCATCATCGATGCGCTGCGTGAGCGCTTCCCGGCGATGCAGGGCCCGAAGAACGACGACATCTGCTACGCCACGCAGAACCGCCAGGATGCGGTGCGCGACCTGGCCAAGCGCTGCGACCTGGTGCTGGTGGTCGGTTCGCCGAACAGCTCCAACTCCAATCGCTTGAGTGAGCTGGCCCGCCGCGAAGGCGTGGAGTCGTACCTGATCGACGGCGCGCATGAAATCGACCCGGCGTGGGTGGTGGGCAAGCAGCACATCGGCGTCACTGCCGGTGCCTCGGCGCCGCAGGTGCTGGTCGATGGCGTGCTGGCACGCCTGGCCGAGCTGGGTGCCAGCGGCGTGGGCGAGCTGGATGGCGAGCCGGAATCGATGGTATTCGCGCTGCCGAAGGAACTGCGCCTGCGTCTGGTCGACTGACCGCGGCAGCTTGTTCGCCGGGCATGGCCCGGCGCTACCGGGTGCATGTCATCCACGCATGGCGTGGATCTACTGCATCCGGTCGGCACACCCGTAGATCCACGCCATGCGTGGATGGGCACCGACCATGACCTTGTCCGCCCACGCACCCCAGTAGATCCGCGCCATGCGTGGATGGGCGCACCGCGCGTGACCTTTTTCCCGCTTGCGCATCGCAAATAGGTTCACGCCATGAGTAGATGGGCGCAGCGATGGTGATTATCGAGGGTACCATCGCTGGAAGCTGCCAAATAAACACGCGACCCATACTCAGCTCACTGCTGGCTGAGCAGATGAGCAGATGAGCAGATGAGCGATCATGCGACTTGAACACTCCGAGCTTTGATGCGCTGTTCCATCAACGGCCTCGCCGGGGGGCTTTCACTCTGCGAACGCATGGCGGTTTTTCTTCAAAATCCGACGCTTGCCCCTGATGCCGAAAAGTTTTAACGCGTTCTCGTTTCGGGTGTGATTGACTGCAAATGGCGGAGTCTTTAGGAATTTTCCTATGATGAAAAAGGACTGTTGGCGCTATTTTTTGAGTCGGATCGCTGCGATCCAAGGAAAGGGGTAAACAAATGGTATGGAAATACCTGATTTTGATCATCTCACTTCTTTGTCCGACCTACGCGAAATCGCAGGCCTTCCCTGTAACTGGTTTGGGCCAGTGCGTAGACTTCATCTCCGCTGCTTCCACCACGCTCACCTCCCAGATCCAGGCACATGTGGGGGTAAGGGCATACGGTCTTCCACCTAGTTACGACCCGCTGACGGCGAAAATATTGGTGCCACCATACTCTTGCGAAAGCAATGACTGGCCTGGTCTCTATAAAACTGTGGGCTATCTGAGTCATGAGCTTGGTCACCACGAGGCAGGTGTTCCCAATATTGATGCTCCGATCACCAAAGCCCAGTATGTTGAAAGGAATTGCGTGTGGGAGGCTAAGGCCGTAGTTAACAACGCGGTAGTGAGTGATCAGATTCGCGTGGCATCTGAAGGATTTGTTGAAGTCCCGTTGATTTCCGATAACTCCGCTAAGCTATGGAGCATGTGGTCGGGTGGTGAGTCGTTGGTGGATATCGGGAAAGTTTTCTGCGATAACAATCATGTCGCGTCGGGAAAAACGTATACCAAGCAGCACGAGGACTACTACGATGCCAACTATCCTTGGTGATTTTGCTAGGGCGTCAGTGAAATCATTGCTGACCTTGCCTATGATTGTTCCGCTCGCCGCTGTAGCGGCAACCTCGCCCCCTCAGGCATGGAGTTCCGCGGCAAAAGCTTCGCAGCTCGAGGCACTCGATTACATCGAGAAGCTGGAGTTGGCGCGAAGTGCGGGGCCGGATGCCGCCGCTGATGCTTTGGGCATCAAAAACGGCTCGCTTGCTGAGGTCGCGACTGCTTTCGGGACTGTCCGGAATTTCGGCGGTATTGAGCTAGCTACCGAACTTGATCAACGATCAGGCCAGACTACGATCGTTGTAAGGGCATCGGGTGGGTGTATCGATCGGGACCTTGCGAAGGCAAAACTGGTACTTGGCAAGATCGTATGGGCGCCGCTGGCCGATTCACCGGCACCGGTTTTCGGTTACGCACATTTCCAAGGGGGCTCGGCATCCACGGTATTTTTTGACGCAACGGGTTCCAGATGTTTGACAGGCGTCAGGATCGAGGATCCGGCGAGATTAAAGGGGGCCATTGAAGCCGCTTACAAGCAAGAAGCGTCGAAGTAGATTCCCAATCCAGAGGGCTTGCCAAGCCGACGATGGGCCTGGCAAGCAAACTCTCGAAGGCACGTGCATCAATGGTGCCGAGAGATTCTAGAGGGGTTCCCTGCCTGAGGCCTTCAGCAAGCCTCTCTCCCATGACCTTTGGCCATGGGGCAGGGCACTCTACAGGCCTAGCATCGGAGGATTCTCCGCTGTTGGATGCTGCCCGATGAAGACCCGAGCCCTGGTGATGTCCCTGCTGTTCGCGCTGGCGGCCTCGCCTGCACTGGCGCAGACCTCGCCACCGGCCAACGCGGCGGCGCCCGGCCTGCTGCGCATCGACGTGGACGCGCGCAACCTGGCCCGGCGCATCTTCAAGGTGACTGCCACCGTGCCGGCCAAGCCCGGCCCGATGACCCTGTTGTACCCGCAGTGGATTCCCGGCAACCATTCGCCCACCGGCCCGATCGACAAGCTGGCCGGCCTGCGCGTGACCGCCAACGGCAAGCCGCTGGCCTGGCAGCGTGACCAGTACAACGTCTATGCGTTCAAGGTGAACGTGCCCGAGGGCGTCAGCGAGATCGTCGCGCACTTCGACTTCCTGTCCTCGCAGGGTGGCAGCCAGGGCCGGGTGGTGATGACCCCGGAGATGCTCAACCTGCAGTGGAACGCCAACTCGCTGTATCCGGCCGGTGTCGATGCGCGCCAGCTGCAGGCGCAGGCCAGCGTGACGCTGCCCAAGGGCTGGTCATTCGCCACCGCATTGGAGACTGCGCGCCGTGACGGCGATACCGTGGTGTTCAAGCCGATCTCCTATGATCACCTGGTCGATTCGCCGTTGTTCGCCGGCGAGCACTACCAGCGCATCGATCTCGACCCGGGTGCGAAGGTGCCGGTGCACCTCAACGTGTTCGCCGACGAGGCCAAGTCGTTGAAGCCCACCGACGCGCAGATCACCTTGCACCGCGCGCTGGTGCAGCAGGCCGACAAGCTCTACGGTGCGCGTCACTACAACCACTATGAGTTCCTGCTGGCATTGACCGACCGTCTCGGCGGCATCGGCCTGGAGCATCACCGCTCCAGCGAGAACAGCGCCGATCCGGGCTATTTCACCGAGTGGGACAGCAACGCGTGGATGCGCGACCTGCTGCCGCACGAGTACACCCATTCCTGGAACGGCAAGTACCGTCGCGGCGCCGATCTGGCTACTGCCAATTTCAACGTGCCGATGGGCGACAGCCTGCTGTGGGTGTACGAGGGCCAGACCCAGTTCTGGGGCCAGGTGCTGGCCGCACGCTCGGGGCTGTGGTCGGTCGCGCAGGCGCGCGACATGCTGGCCAACGTGGCCGCCACCTATGATCGCGGTCGCCCGGGCCTCGCCTGGCGCCCGCTGCAGGACACCACCAACGACCCGACCATCGCCCAGCGCCGCACCCTGCCGTACCGCAACTACCAGATGAGCGAGGACTACTACTCCGGCGGCCAGATGCTGTGGCTGGAGGTGGAAGGCAAACTGCGCGAGCTGAGCGGCAACCGCCGCAGCCTGGATGACTTCGCGCGTGCCTTCTTCGGCGTCGGCAAGGGCGACTGGGACGTCAATCCGTACACCTTCGACGATGTGGTGGCGACCTTGAACGGCATCGCGCCGTACGACTGGTCGAGCTTCCTGCGCGGCCGCCTGGATGGCCACGGTTCGTTGAACGGAGGCCTGGAGCTGGCCGGCTGGAAGCTGGTCTACCGCGATACCCCGAACGATGCCTACAAGGCGCAGGAAAAGCGCGCCAAGGGGGCGCTGCTGGCCTACTCGCTGGGCGCGACCGTGCTCGACAGCGGCGTGGTCGGCGACGTGATCTGGGACAGCCCGGCGTTCAACGCTGGGCTCGCGCCGGGCATGAAGGTGATCGCGGTGGGTGGCCGCGAATACAGCAGCCAGCGGCTGAAGGACGCGGTGGCCGGCGCGGCGAAGGACAAGGCACCGATCGTGCTGCTGGTGAAGCAGTTCGACCGGATCGAGACGATGAACATCGACTACCGCGGTGGCCTGCAGTACCCGGTGCTGGAGCGCATTGCCGGCAAGCCCGACCGCCTGGCCGACCTGTGGAAGGCGCGATGAAGCCGCGGGTGCGCGATGGCGTGATCCTGTTGATGGCGGTCCTCGCCATCGTCGGCGCGTTCCTGGATGGCGAGGGGCGTTGGCTGCACTGGCTGGCCAAGCCGGCAACCACGCTGCTGATCGCCGCCATCGCCTGGTGTGTGCGTGATCCGGCGCAGCGGTTCTACCGCCGCGCGGTGCTGGCCGGCATGCTGCTGTCGTGCGTGGGCGACATCGCGCTGATGCTGCCGATCGACGCGTTCGTGCCGGGCCTGGTCGCCTTCCTGCTGGCCCACGTCTGCTACATCGTCGCCTTCCGCGCTGGCCTGCGCGCCGGTCGTGGTCTGGTTGGCGCCAGCATGCTGCTGGGTGCCTTCGCCGTGCTCAACGTGATGGGCCTGTGGCCGCACCTGCCGGCGCCGATGCGCATTCCGGTGCTGGCCTACGTGGTGGTGCTCGCCTCGATGGCGGTGCTGGCGCTGGCGCGCGCATGGACGCGTCCTCAGGCGGCCGCGCCGGAACCGTGCAGTGCACGCTGGGCGGCAACCGGTGCCCTGCTGTTCGTGGCCAGCGATTCACTGCTGGCCTGGGACCGCTTTGCTGGCGGCCTGCCGCTGGCCAGCCTGCTGGTGTTGTCCACCTACTACGCCGCGCAGTACGCCATCGCCCGCTCGGTAAAATAGAAAAAGGGGACGGAGGGGATTAAGTCGTAACTGCCTTGATGCCGATGGCGACTTAATTCCCTCCGTCCCCTTTTTTGACGCTGCGCGCGATGCCCTGTGCATCGAACTGCAGGCGTGCCGATTCGCGGTCGCCTGCAACCTCGTCCGGCAGCCATGCCAGCTTGCCAGCCTTGCGCACGATCACGTAGACGTGGCCGACTTCCGAGGCCGGGTTCTGCAATGCGTTGCGTTGTTCCTGCAGTGCCTTGGCCACGCGTGGTACGGCATCGAAATCGATGTTGGCCAGGGGTGTGCTGCTGCGATGCAGGCTGATGGTCGGCGCGAACTGCTGCGGGTTCACCGGATTGCCCTTGCGCCACTGGCCACGTTCGAAGTGGTAGCTGTCGACGTGGTCCGGCTGCTGCGGATCGACCAGGTCCAGATTGATGCGGCCATCGTCGTAGAAGTGGATGCTGTGGAACACCGTCAGCCGGTGTCCGGACAATGCAGGCAACTGCTCCAGTGCCTGGCGTGCGCCCAGCAGGTACTCCGAATCGAACAGCCGGTTGCTGCGGTGGGGTATCGGGTCGGACTGCAGTCCGGGCGCCGTTGCCAGTGAGTCGGCCTGCTCGCGCGGCGGTTGCGATTCAGATGGCCTCGGCGGACGGTCGGGCTGCAGCGGATGTCCCAGCGTTTCGGCGATCGTTCCCAGTGCACCGCCGGCTACGGCCACGCCGGCCAGCACCAGCAGCACCAGCGAAAACACCCGTCGGGTGGAAGGAGGCCGCTTCACATGCCCTCCAGGCGCACGTTGCCGCGGTCATCCGGGTCGTACAGCAGGGTCACGTGTTCGCGCGGGATGTTGGCCAGGTCGATCAGCGGGATGAATCGGCGTACGCTCACCTGCTGTAGGCGGCCGTCACGATCGGTGTACTCCAGCTGGAACTCCACCTGCGGCTGTTCGTTGAGGTAGGTGCCGGTCTGGCGCACCTTCAGTACCCTGGCCTCCACGCCGATGCCGCGGTACTTCAATGCGTCACCGCGGGCATCGGCCTGCAGCAGCCGGCCGAGCAGGCGCAGGCCCAGCGCATAGCCACACAGCACCAGCGGGCACACCAGCAGGGGATGGCCGAACGACAGGAAGGTCCAGCCCAGCCCCTCGCTCTGCAGCCGGTAGGCAAACACATAGGCACTGGCCACCGCCACGATGCCGATCGCTGCGCCGACACCACGACGCCAGAGGCTGGCGACATCCAGTTCGGGCTGCGCCCCCTCCAGCACCACATTGGGGAACGCGCCCGGTTCGCGGCTCAGGCGAACCTCGAGGCGCTGGCCGGCAACGAAACGCTGCAGCTGCGGCTTGCTGTCGACCACCAGCAGCTGTTCCCTGATCGGCGTGCCCGACAGATTCTGGAAGGACAGCTGCAGTTTCCATTGTGCGAATCCACGCACGTGCACACCGGTCTGCTCGGCGTGTTCGATCAGCGCATCACGCAGTTCGCCATCGGCGAGGATCGAGCGAACGCGATGCAGGGCGCGCGGTGGGCCGAGCAGCAGGAAATGCAGGAAGGCGAACAGCAGAGAGAGCCATGCAGCCAGCGACAGTACAAGCAGCAGCAGGGACAGCCACGGCGCGCTGCGATCAGCCAGCGCTACCGGCCAGGAGGTGCCGAAATAGAGGATGCAGGGGAAGGGCAACGCGAAGAACAGCAGGAACGCGCCCCAGAACCAGAGATAGGCTTTCATGGGGGAGGTGGCAGGCCGGTGGAACAGGCCGCGTAGCGTACTACGCTCAGCGGAACTGCAGGGTAAGCAGGTAGTAACGGCCCAGTGGATCGTCCAGTCCCGGCATCTGCCCGCCATTGCCGTCCAGGTAGTTCACCGGCTGCGCATCAAGCACGTTGTGCACGTCCAGCGCCGCGATGACACGCGGGCCCAGGCGGCGCGCCAGGTGCAGGTTCCAGCGCAGCTGGCGCGGATTCATGCAGTGGTTCTGTTCGATCTGCCGCTGCGGGCACTCGGCGCCGGGCAGCCATGCACGGGTGCGGCCCACCTGGTTGCCGCGCAGGGCGATGTCCCAGTTGCTGTTCTGCCATTGCACGTTCAGGACCGCCGCCATCTCGGGGGTGACATGCCCGCGCAGGTCGATCGCCGGTTCGTGGTCGCGACGACGGCGCAGCTCCTGCTGCTTCAGCGCGTCCAGCGAGAACATCCACTGGCCGTTGCTGCCGGTGTCGATCCGGTATTCGCCACGCAGTACCCAGTTGCGTGAGGTGGTACGGCCGATATTGTCGAACGACAGCCGCAGGCTGCTCAGGTTGCCATTCTCATCCAGCTGCCAGGTGTCACGGTTCCACACGGCATCGGCCGGCTGCAGCGCAAGGATCTCATTGCGCAGCTCGACGATGTTGTGGGTCAGCGACAGCGAGAACGCATCGCTGGGTGACCAGGTCGCCGCCAGCGAATGGCTGCGTGAGCTCTCGGCCTTGAGCGTGGTGTTCTCTTCCACGTCCACAGTGACCACGCAGCGGCCGTCGGGCTCGCTCTGTGCACAGGGCGGCAGTGCGCTTGAGGCGGGCAGGGTGAGGGTGCCGAACTGTCCTGGCGGCCGGCGCTGTTCGAACAGGCTGGGCGCGCGATAGCCGCGGCCGCTGGCCAGCAGGAACGACCAGTGCGGTGTGGGTGTCCAGCGCAGGCCGGCACGGGGCGAGAATGCCGTGTAGTCGCCGTCGTAGTCCCAGCGCGCGGCCACGTCCATGCGCAGCTCCGATGTGAGCGGCAGGCCCAGTTCCGCATACGCGCCGCCACTCTGCCGCGACAGGCGCCGCTGCTGCTGCGGCAGCCCCAGTGCCAGATCGCCCTGGCTCAGCAGGGTGTCCGGGTGGGACGTCCAGCGTTCATGGCGCAGGTCGATGCCGGTAGCCAGCTGCGCATTGCCGCCCTGCATCGGCACCAGCATCCGCTGTACGCCCCACCAGCCCTGCCACTGCTCGGTAAGTCCACGGTTGCGGATCGACGGGAACAGCGATGTTGCTTCATCCGCGGGCAATGCATTGAAGCGTGGCAGGAACCTGAGTGACTGCGCAGCCTCGATGAAGGGTTCGGCGCGCACGGTGCCCGGCGTGGACAGGGTGACGTCGCTGCGCTGCGCGCTGATGCCGGCGTCCCAACTGTGGCTGCCCTGGTCCCGGCCGATGCCCAGGGTGAGATCGGCGTCGGTGGCACGTACCTGGGGACGCACATTGCCGGCTTCCCGCAGGACGCTGTTGAAGGTGTAGCCGTACAGGCCGAGGGCGACGGCGGTCGGGCCCAGATCGAAGCGCTGCCGGTTGTGGCTGGCGCGGGCTTCGGCATAGACGTAGCGCCCCTGGCCACGCTCATGCCGGTAGCGCAGATAGGCCGAGGCGGTATCGGAGGCCGGTTGAAGTGAACGAGGGCGCGAACTGTCGAACCAGCAGGCGCCATTGCGTCGTTTCAATGGCCCGTCGCAGCGCGTAGCGGGCCAGTAGTCGCCATCGCGGAAGGCGCCGATCAGGTACTGCGACGTCTCTGCGTGCCAGTCACGCTGGTCCCCCGCCAGGTGATCGACGCGATGCAGGTCGATGCCTGCGAACCAGCGGTCCCCGTTCCCGCGCAGGCCTCCGGTGGCGGCCTGCACGCGGTACTGGCCAGCGTCGCCACGGCTGCTCAGGCCGGTCTGCAGCGTCGCCTCCGGGCCGTCGGCCTGGTCGCGCAGGATGATGTTGACCACGCCGGACATGGCATCGGCGCCGTAGATGGCTGAAGCACCGCCGCGAACCAGTTCGATGCGTTCGACAAAGCTGAGTGGAATGCCGCCCAGATCGGTGAGCCCGCCCTGCTCCAGCGACACCATCGGGTAGCGGGGCAGGCGCCGGCCATTGACCAGGAACAGCGTGGCGCGTGGTCCCATGCCATCCAGGCTGGTGGTGGCGGCAGCACCGACAGGCAGGTACTGCGAATCGCCACTGCGTGCGCTGCTCATCGCGGGCAGTCCGTTCATGCCGGGCAGGTGTCGCAGCAGGTCGAACAGGCTGCCGTAGCCGCTGCGCAGGATATCTGCGCGATCGATCGTAGTCACCGGCAGGGTGGTCTGCACGGAGGTGCGCGGCAACCGGCTGCCGGTGACATGGATCGGCGCCAGGTCCACCTGGCGCGGCGATGGCGGGGGCGTGCGTGGGCGCGGCGCGACTGCTGCCGGAACCGGCGGGGCGGCCGCGGGCGCGACGCGGATGCGGCGGACCACGAAGCCTCCGGACGGTGTTCGAAGGATGGTCACCGGCATGCCGGCGACCAGCCGTTTCAGGGCCGATGCTGGATCGGCCAGGCCGTGGGTGCCGTTGGCACGGAGCCCCGCCAGTTCCCGGGCATCGAACACCAGGGCGATGCCGCTTTGCCGTGCCCATTGCTGCAATGCTGAAGGCAACGGGCCGGCGTCGATACGGTAGTCATGGGCCGCAGCGGAATCGCCTGCGATGGCGGCAGGCGGCGCGGCGACCAGCAGCGCCAGGCACAGCAGGGGGCGGAGCAGCCCCCACTGCAGCGTGCCTGGTCCTGCCATCACCGCAGGCCTCCTCAGTACGTGCGGCGCAGTTCCAGCGCGCCATCCGGGCGCGTCTGGCCAGCAATGGACCAGCCAAGTTCCAGCGCGGACAGCAACTCCTGTGCGTCACCTGCGCGGAACGTGCCGCTGACCGCCAGATCACTGATCTCAGGGTCAGCGATCACCAGCGGTGCATGGCCATAGCGGTTCATGCGTTCGACCACGATCGACAGCGGGGTGGCATCGAAGACCAGCTGCCCATGCAGCCAGCCCTCGGCGGCTGCCGTGGAGGACAGCGCTGGACCGGGCTGGATGCGCCCGGAGGGCAGTACCTGCAGTTGCTGGCCAGGGGCCAGCGTGTGCTGGGCGGCGCCGTTGCTGACTTCCACCGCGCCCTCCAGCAGCGCGACCTCGACCAGTCCATCGTGCAGGCGCTCAACCTGGAAGGTCGTGCCGATATCGCGGATCGTGCTGGTGCCGGCGCGCAGCTGCAATGCCTTGCTCGATGGCGCGACCTGCAGCTGCAGGCGGCCGCGTTCGAGGTCCAGCTCGCGGTGGCGCCAGCCGAAGCGCGCATGCAGCGTCGTGCCGGCATCGAGCATGGCCACGCTGCCATCGGGCAGGGTCAGCCGCTGTGCCTGATGCGTGTCATTGGCAAAGTGTTGCGGGGCAGGGTTGCCATCCACCGCTACCATCCAGCCCACGCCGATGGCCACGCAGATACCCGCGGCTGCGGCCGCAGCAGGCAGCCAGCGGCGCCGGGCAGGCCGTGCCGCGCGCGCCGCAGCCGTCCGCAGCCACGGGTCCGCAGCCAGGCCCTGGCCCTGCTGGAAAAGGTCTTCGGCCTGCACCCAGGCTTTGACATGGGCAGGGTCTTCAGCAAGCCAGTCTTCGAATGACTCGCGTTCGGCTGCGGTGCAGTCCGGAGCTTCCAGACGCGCCACCCAGGTGCTGGCGCGTGCGAACAGCGAGGCGTCTTCCCTATGCCGGTGGCTGCTCATTCGGTATCCCTGTCGTTGTGCAGCGGATCCGGTCCCAACTCCTGGCGCAGGCCCTGCAGGGCGCGGGCGATATGTTTTTCCACGGTCTTGGCTGTAATTCCACAGTGCCGCGCGATCTGCGTATAGCTCATGCCGGTGATCCGGTTGAGCAGGTACACCTCGCGCGCGCGCTCGGGCAGTTTGAAAAGGGCCTGCCGCAGCAGGGACAACATCTGCCCGGACTCTGCCTGGCGCAAGGGGTCCGGCGACGGGCTGGTGGGCTCGTCGTGACCATCATGCTCGGCCAGTGACAAGTGAGGTCGCGACTGCGGCGATCGGCCGCGATCGGCCAGGCGATTGCGCGCGATACGATACAGCAGCAGGCGCAGTTCGTCGGTGCCGTGCGCGCGATAGCGGATCAGCCGCTCCATGCAGTCCTGCGCGATGTCCTCTGCATCCTCCGGCCCGACGCCCCGTGTGCGCAGGAACGCACACAGTGGCGCGCGTTCCTCGCGTACGAACGCGATGAAGGCGTCCGCAGGCGCGGGTGGCTCCGGCGCGTGGTGGATCAGGGGGGACGGGACGGACAGGGCTGGCCTCGGCTGACGTTGGCGGATCCGCCTTCGAGTTTTACGCGACGATGACCGGATGGGGAAGAGTGTGTGGTGCTCCTCTCTCATTGTGAATGCATTCATTTTTCCCGGCCTGCCGGGCTGGGGGAGATTCCGGCGCTTTGCCGTTTGACTCCTTACCCGCGTGTTGCGGGTGGAGAGAGAGAACGTATGAAGCATTCGAAGTTGAGCCTGGCCCTGGCCGGGCTGATCGGCGTTGGCGCCATCGCGGCGGCAGATGACGTCATGGCAATGAGTTATCACGTGCAGGGGGATCGCATCTTCCTGAGCGGCGGGGTGACCTACGCCGACGTGGTATCGCTGCCAGCGTTGCTGGCCAAGGCGCAGGCCGAGGGCCGGCCGATCCGCGAAGTGGTGCTGCGCACCTCCAATGGCGGCGCGTTGATCGCCGGCGAGTGGCTGCAGGGCATCATCCGCACATCCGGCCTGAACACCATCGTGTCCGGCCACTGCATTTCGTCCTGCTCGATCATGCAGTCCGGTGGCGTCGAACGCTATCTGGCCGGTGATCTGCCAATCGTCGATTCGGTACAGATCCATGCGGCCAGCAACAGTGGCAAGGTGATCTACACGCCGTCGCCACGGATGACCCAGATCTACACCGGCAACTACGGCGGCGGCATGGACGCCGGGCTGCTGCACAAGGCCATGTATGAAGTCGTGCAACCCAACGGCTTGCTGGTATTCCGAGATCCGGCGCGCACCACGGGTACCTCGGTCACCTTCGACCCTGATGGCAGCGGCAGCAAGCTGGAGTCGTTCCCGGGCCAGGACATCTACAACAACAGGATCATCACTGCGAAGGGTTACCGCGATCCGGGCGATACGTTGAGTGTTACCGCCAACGTGAGCGGCGACATCAACCCGGGTTACCTGCGCACCGGTCGCCAGCTGCAGACCTTCGTCGATGATGATTTCGCGCGGTGGAACACCAACTGGCAGTCCAGCTACATCAACCTGGCGCAGAGCATCTACAACGCGTCCAGCAATGGTCCGCAGGGCATCGGCGCGAACTCGGTACAGGACTACCAGAAAGATCCGTACTACAAGGCCCTGCTGCTGTCGAAGCTGCGCCTGGGCGACCTGGACGTGTCCACGCTGGACGACTCGATGGGCGTGATCCGCGTGACCAACGGTGCCACCTGGCGAACCTCCGCGACCACCGGTGCCGACTTCATGCTGGTCGACAACGGCACCATCGCGCTGGAAGGCGGCGCCCTTCGCGCTTCGGAGGTGCGGGTGATGGGCGCAGGCATGCTGGTCGGCAATGGTGATGTGGCGGGCACCGCGATGGATCTCAGTGCGCTGGCCAGCGGCACCCGCCCGTCCTGGCGCGAGGATGGCTTCAACCGCCTGCGCGTCTACGGCACGCTGATGCCGCGCGGTGGCGACCTGGTCACCCATGGCTACGTCAACATCATGCCGGGCGGCAAGGTGCTGTTCGACGTGACCGAGAACGGCGGCGCCGGCAGTGGCCGCCTGCGCGTAGGCAGTTTCTTCGACAGCAAGCAGACCGACGGCGCGCTGGTGATCTCCAAGGGTGCCTTCCTTGAACTGAACGTGGCGCAGGGCTACTACGGCCAGGATTTCCGTCGCGATCTCGTGCAGGGCCCGATCTACCAGGGCGGCTTCGAAGACGTCGTGCGCCTGGGCGACACCGGCTACAGCGCCAACATCACCGGCGGCGAAGTGTTCCGCCCACGCCACAACTCGCTGCTGAGCTTCAACGTGAAACAGACCGCGGACGGCCTGTGGTTGACCGCCAACCCGGGCTTCGACCAGCTGGGGCTGTTTGCCAATGCTGTTTCGGGCGATGCCCTTGGCCGTGCGCTGGCGACCGCTTCCGATCGCAAGGATGGTGGCCTGAAGTCGCTGCTCGGCGCCTTGCAGTTCGCCGACCGTGATGTGATCGCACTGCAGGCCGGTGCCCTGCGCGGTGACGCGCACGCGAGCCTGCGCCTGGCCGACAATGCATTGGTGGGCAGCATTGGCAACGTGGTGCAGCAGCACCAGGCGGCGATGCGCAGTGGCGGCGATGCCGACGGCCTGGCCTCGCAGGCCGCGCAGTCGGTCTCGGCGCAGCCGGGCATGCGCCACGGCAGCCTGTTCAACCAGCTGGCCATGCATCTGGTCGAGCCGGCGGCGGGTGGCGGTGAAGGCAGTGGCTCTGGTCGCAACCATGGCCTGTGGGCGCGAGGTTTCGCCAGCCACGGCCGCATCGATGCCGACGGTGGCGTGGCCGGCTTGAGCCATAACATCGGCGGCGTCGTCGTCGGTGCCGATACCCGCGTTGCCGATGACCGCGTCACCCTGGGCGTCAGCGTGGCAGCGGCAGATATGTCGACCAAGGGCCGCGATGGTTCCGACTTCAGCGGTGACGTGCGCGCGCTGGACGTGGGCGGCTATCTGGACGCGACCTATTCGCGCGGCTATCTGTCGGCGGCGGTGCGCTATACCGACCTGCGTCATGACACCCGGCGCAGCGTGAGCGGCATCGACGGCCTGCAGCAGCCGCTGCGCGCCAAGTACAGCAACGATGCGATCTCGGCACGGGTGGAACACGCGTTCTCGTTCACCACTGGCAAGGGCCTGGTGATCCAGCCGTTGTTGCCGGTGGTGGACTACGCGCGGACCTCGGCCACCCGCTTCAATGAAGGGCAGGGCGCGGGTGCGCTGGTGGGTCGCAGCGGCAGCCTGGAGAGCATCCGCGTGGGTGCGGGCCTGCAGCTGTTCAGGACCTTCGAGGGCAACAACGGCGAGCGCATCACCCCGCGTGCGCGCGTGGTCTGGCAGAAGGAGCTGGGCGATTCGCAGGCCCGCTACAGCACCGGCTTCGCCGCAGCACCGGACCTGGTGTTCGGCGCCAGCAGCCAGGCCGTGGGCGAGCAGGTACTGGCCTGGAACCTGGGCGTGACCAGCCGCGCCAGCGAACGCCTGTCGATCATGGCCGATTACGTGGGCGAGCGTCGTGACGGGCAGATCCAGAACGGCGTGATGCTGGGCCTGGGCTACCGGTTCTAAGTGGTACAGGGCACCGGCGACGTTCGCATCGCCGGTGCCATCCCCACGGACGCGTGGCTGCGGTATGGTCGGCATGGCATTCCACCCAGGTTCTTCCATGCAGATCGCCGTCTTCAGCGCCCGACCCTACGACCGTCGCTTCCTGGACGACGCCAACCTGCGCGATGCAGCGGGGCAGGGTTACACGTTCGTCTACTTCGATGCCGCGCTGGATGTGCATACCGCAGCACTCGCACAGGATTGCGCCGCCGTCTGCGTGTTCGTCAACGACCGGCTGGATGCGGCGGTGCTGCGCGCGCTGCACGTGTTGGGCGTGCGTGCGGTGCTGCTGCGCTGTGCGGGCTTCAACAATGTGGACCTGGCCGCTGCGGAAGCACTGGACCTGTTCGTCGCCCGGGTGCCTGCGTATTCGCCCGAGGCCGTGGCCGAGCATGCACTGGCGCTGGTGATGACCCTCAACCGCCAGACCCATCGCGCTTACAACCGCGTGCGCGAAGGCAACTTCATGCTCGATGGCCTGCTGGGGCGCACCCTGCATGGACGCACCGTCGGCATCGTCGGTACCGGCAAGATCGGGCTGGCCACCGCGCGCATATTCAAGGGCATAGGCTGCACCGTGCTGGGGCATGACCCGTATCCGTCGGCCGCCTTCGCGGGTGTCGGCGAGATGGTGGAGCTGGATGAACTGCTGGCGCGCGCCGACATCGTCTCGCTGCACTGCCCGCTGACACCCGGTACCCAGCACCTGATCAACGACGCCTCTCTGGCGCGGATGAAACCCGGTGCAATGCTGGTCAACACCTCACGCGGCGCACTGGTGGACACCCATGCAGTGATCCGCGCGCTGAAGTCGCGCCGGCTCGGCCACCTGGCCATCGACGTGTACGAACAGGAAAGCGCGTTGTTCTTCCAGGACCTGTCCGGCGAGATCATCGACGACGAGGCCTTCCAGCGCCTGATGACCTTCCCCAACGTCCTGGTGACCGGCCACCAGGGCTTCTTCACCGTGGAGGCGCTGCAGGAGATCTCGGCGATCACGCTGGGGAACCTGCAGGATTTCGCCGCCGGGCGGGTGTGCGCCAACCGGGTAGAGGTTAGCTGAGTCGGATGGATTGACCGCCGGGGCGTCAAGCCCTTAAAATCGCGGGCTACGCCGGAATAGCTCAGTTGGTAGAGCGGCGCATTCGTAATGCGTAGGTCGCAGGTTCGACTCCTGTTTCCGGCACCAGTTGCATGAAAAGCCCCGGCCTTGGTCGGGGCTTTTTGTTTGGGCATTTGAAGCAATCACGGGCCTTGTGTCATGAGCGCGAACCCTTAACAGGCTCAAGCGCCCGCACCGGCTGCCGCAGTACGGTCTTCAACCGCGCAGCGTCGGTCCTGCGCGGGTCGCCCAGGTAGATCTCGTGATGGGGGCCGGCGAAGGTGTAGCCCAGCGAAGGCATCAGTTCATCGTGCAACTTCGCCAGGATCGGGCCCTCCTCATCGTAGCCACCAATATGCAGGGTCTGCAGGCAGAGGCCTTCTTCGAGAATTTCGTGGCGGAGGCTGGCCGGAACGTCGCCCAGTTTCTTCACTGCCTTGGCAATGGCAGCCTCCAACTGCGCTGGACTGATCCCGTCCGGCGTGCGGATCATCACCGTCCACCTCCACTCATCCTTGCGGCGTGCCACAAAGCTCGACGGATCCTCGGCGGTCCACAGCGCTTCCAGCGGTGGCACCACGTAGTCCTGGCCTTCGCTCTTCAGTGCAAACTTCAGCGCATAGCTCACCGCGTACAGCCACTGCACGGCCAGCTGGTAGGCCGGGGCCGTGTTCGGGTCACCGCGGCCGTCGATCATCAGGTAGGGCAGGGGCGGTACGTCCACCGTTACGAACCGGCCCGCCGGGGGCTGGTACAACGCGCGATCACGCTTCTTGAAGTTGATCTTGTCCATGGGGCTTCCTCCAACGCCAAGCATCCCATGCATTACCTTCGCGGGCATGCCTGAACATGTTCAGGCGACCTTTCCGGGCACGGGCGGAGCAGCCGCCATCGCCCGATGCCAGGATGCCGCCCGCGAGCGCTCTGCCCGCCGTGGCCGCGCACTGCGACAACGTGTCGCAGCCTGAAACGGGCCTTTCCTGCGCCTGATCATTGTCAATGCCTTTCTTAAATGGTGGGTGACGGCCTAAAATTGAAAGGCTGACTCGACCCCACCTCCCTGCCTGTCTTCCGGACCGGCGGGACCGGCTTTTGCCGGAACAGGCAGGACGGGGAACGGCATTCCCTCGCAATTGGATCGACCGATGATTCCGTTGAAAACCCTTGGGCGCTGGTTGCGCCCGGGCCTGCTGCTGTCGTTGCTGGTGATGCTCACCGGCTGCGATGCCGTGGCCATCCTCAGTCCGAAGGGCCAGATCGGCCAGGATGAGAAGACCCTGCTGATCACGGCCACCGTGCTCATGCTGCTGGTCGTCATCCCGGTCATCATCATGACCCTGACCTTCGCGTGGAAGTATCGCGCCTCCAACACCAAGGCCCGTTACGAGCCGAAGTGGTCCCACTCGACGGCGATCGAGGTGGTGGTGTGGTCCATTCCCTGCATGATCGTGCTGGTGCTGGCGGTCCTGACCTGGCGTTCGTCGCACGCGCTGGACCCGTACAAGCCGCTGGAATCGGACGTCAAGCCGGTCACCATCGAGGCGATCTCGCTGGACTGGAAGTGGCTGTTCATCTATCCGGAAGAGAAGGTGGCGGTCGTCAACGAAATCAAGTTCCCGGTCAACACGCCGCTGAACTTCAAGATCACGTCCGATTCGGTGATGAATGCCTTCTTCATCCCGCACCTGGGCAGCATGATCTACTCGATGGCTGCGATGGAGACCAAGCTCCACCTGATCGCCAACGAGACCGGTGAATTCCCGGGCATGTCCTCGCACTACAGCGGCGCGGGCTTCGCCAAGATGCACTTCACTGCCTACTCGGTCACCGATGCCGAATACCGCCAGTGGCTGGACCAGGTCCGTGCCGGCGAGCAGACCCTGGACAAGACCTCGTTCAAGGCCCTGGGTGAAGCACGCAACGCGGAGTGGTACCCGGTCACCTACTTCGGCAAGACCGAAGAAGGCCTGTTCAACTGGGTCATCGCCAAGCACATGGGCGACAACAAGCACTACGGCATGAAGCACGAACATGCCGGTGCCGCCGCTGCCGATGCCGCCAGCCATGAAGCGCACGAGGGCCACGCCCCCAGTGACGCGCATGATTCCAAGGAATCGGGTGAAAACCTGGATGCCACCGAACACGAACACGCTGGCCATGCTGGCCATGCGGGTTCGGGAGAATGAACATGTTGGGAAAACTCTCTCTTGAGTCGATCCCCCACGATCCGATCGTGCTGACCACCCTGGTCGGCGCGGTGCTGGGTGGCCTGGGCGTCATGGCCCTGATCACCAAGTTCAAGCTGTGGGGCTATCTGTGGAAGGAGTGGTTCACCTCGGTGGACCACAAGAAGATCGGCGTGATGTACCTCATCGTCGCCTTCGTCATGCTGCTGCGCGGCTTCTCCGACGCCATCATGATGCGTACCCAGCAGGCGCTCGCCGTCGGCGGGTCCGAGGGTTACCTGCCGCCGCACCACTACGACCAGATCTTCACCGCCCACGGCGTGATCATGATCTTCTTCGTGGCGATGCCGCTGATCACCGGCCTGATGAACCTGGCCGTGCCGCTGCAGATCGGTGCTCGCGACGTCGCGTTCCCGTTCGTCAACTCGCTCAGCTTCTGGCTGTTCGTGTCCGGCGCGGTGCTGATCATGCTGTCGCTGTGGATCGGTGAATTCGCCGCCACCGGCTGGCTGGCGTTCCCGCCGTTGTCAGGCATCGAATACAGTCCAAGCGTAGGCATGGACTACTACATCTGGGGTCTACAGGTCGCAGGCCTGGGTACCACGCTGAGCGGTATCAACTTCTTCATCACCATCCTGAAGATGCGTACCCCCAGCATGAAGCTGATGCAGATGCCGGTGTTCACCTGGACCGCCCTGGTGACCAACGTGCTGATCGTCGCCGCCTTCCCGGTGCTGACCATCACCCTGGTGCTGCTGACCCTGGACCGCTACCTGGGCACGCACTTCTTCACCAATGACGGTGGCGGCAACGCCATGCTGTACATCAACCTGATCTGGATCTGGGGTCACCCGGAGGTGTACATCCTGGTCCTGCCGGCGTTCGGTGTGTTCTCCGAAGTCATCGCGACCTTCTCGCGCAAGGCGCTGTTCGGCTACAAGGGCATGGTCTACGCCACCGCCTGCATCGGCGTGCTGTCGTTCATCGTGTGGCTGCACCACTTCTTCACCATGGGCTCGGGTGCCAACGTCAATGCCTTCTTCGGCATCACGACGATGATCATCTCGATCCCGACCGGCGTGAAGATCTTCAACTGGCTGTTCACCATGTTCCGCGGCCGCGTGCACTTCACCACCCCGGTGCTGTGGACCATCGGCTTCATGGTCACCTTCGTCATCGGCGGCATGACCGGCGTGATGCTGGCAATCCCGGCCATCGACTTCGTGCTGCACAACAGCCTGTTCCTGATCGCCCACTTCCACAACGTCATCATCGGCGGCGTGGTGTTCGGCATGTTCGCCGGCATCACCTACTGGTGGCCGAAGATGTTCGGCTTCCGCCTCAATGAGTTCTGGGGCAAGTGCGCGTTCTGGTGCTGGTTCATCGGCTTCTACGTGACCTTCATGCCGATGTACGTGCTGGGCTTCATGGGCATGACCCGCCGCCTGCAGAGCACCGTCAACCCGGCCTATGAGCCGCTGCTGCTGATCGCCGCCGCAGGTGCCTTCATCGTGGGTGCCGGCATCCTGTGCCAGATCATCCAGGTGGCCGTGTCGATCCGCGACCGCAAGAAGACCGTCGACCTGACCGGCGACCCGTGGGATGCCCGTACGCTCGAGTGGGAAACCTCTTCGCCGCCGGCCTTCTACAACTTCGGCACCCTGCCGGAAGTCACCGAACTGGACGATTTCTGGGAGCGCAAGCAGCGTGGTGAAGCCTGGCCGAAGCCGGCCAAGTACACCGACATCCACATGCCGCGCAACACCGGCACGGGCGTTGTCATCGGTGCTTTCAGCCTGGTGTTCGGCTTTGCGATGATCTGGCACATCTGGTGGCTGGCCATCGTCGGCTTCGTCGGCATGATCGCCACGTTCATCTACCGCACCTTCGACCAGGACGTGGACTACTGGGTCCCGGCCGCCGAGGTGGAACGCATCGAGAACGAACACCGCAAGCACCTGGAAGCCCAGGGCCTGGTGAAGTCGGAGCTGAAGGCATGAGCACCAATACCTCGACCCTGAGCCACGGGCACGCCGCGCATGCGGCGGCCCATGGCCATGACGACCACGAGCACCACGACACCGGCGGCAACACCGTCTTCGGTTTCTGGGTGTACCTGATGAGCGACTGCCTCATCTTCGCCTCGCTGTTCGCCACCTACGTGGTGCTGGCAGGCGGCACCGATGGTGGCCCCACCGCGAAGGACCTGTTCGAACTGCCGTTCGTGGCATGGGAAACCGCGCTGCTGCTGACCTCGTCGCTGACCTTCGGCCTGGGCATGATCGCCATGCACCGCAAGCAGATGGGCCAGATGTACCTGTGGCTGGGCATCACCTGGCTGCTGGGCTTCGGCTTCATGTGCATGGAAGTGTGGGAGTTCCAGCACCTGATCCACCAGGGCTACGGTCCGGACCGCAGTGCCTTCCTGTCGGCATTCTTCGCCCTGGTCGGTACCCACGGCCTGCACGTCAGCGCCGGCCTGTTGTGGCTGCTGGTGATGTTCGTGCAGCTGAAGAAGTACGGCCTGACCCCGACCAACAAGACCCGCATGGCGTGCCTGAGCCTGTTCTGGCACTTCCTGGACCTGATCTGGATCGGCGTGTTCTCCGTCGTCTACCTCAATGGAGCCCTGTAATGGCACATGACAACCATGCACACGACCACGGCACCGGCGGCGAAAGCCATGGCACCGTGAAGTCGTACCTGATCGGCTTCGTGCTGGCGGTGGTGCTGACCGTCATCCCGTTCTGGATGGTGATGTCGGGCGATTTCTCGCGCACCGTCAACGGTGTGGTCATCGCCATCACCGCGGTGCTGCAGATGCTGGTCCACCTGGTGTTCTTCCTGCACCTGGACCGCTCCTCGGAAAGCCGCTGGAACGTCAACGCTGCGGCCTTCACCGTGGTGGTGATCGGCATCATCGTGGTCGGCACCCTGTGGGTCATGCACAACATGAACGTGCACATGATGCACTGACGACTTCGCGACGTTGCCACGCAGAAAGGCCGCCCTTCGGGGCGGCCTTTTTGTTGGCGGATGGATGGGGTCGGATCCCTTGCCGCAGGCCAGGGCTCTGACCCCGGGGCCCGGGTAGATCCACGCCATGCGTGGATGAACCGCGCGCACGATCCATCCGGGGGGGCAGAGCCCTTGCCTGCGGCAAGGGGCCCGACCTCGAAACCGGGACCTCACCCCACCCGGCGCAGGAACTCGTCGGCGTCCATCGGCCGGCCCAGGTGGTAGCCCTGCAACTGGTCGCAGCCCAGCTCGCTCAGGTATTCACGCTGCGCCTGCGTCTCCACGCCTTCGGCCACCACCTGCAACTGCAGGGTGCGGCCCAGCGCGATGATCGACGAGACGATGGCGGCATCTTCGGCGTTGCACTCCAGGTCGTGCACGAATGCACGGTCGATCTTCAGTTCGGTGGCGGGCATGCGCTTCAGGTAGAGCAGGCTGGAATAGCCCGTGCCGAAGTCGTCGATGGCAATGTGCACGCCCATCGCGGTCAGGTCGTTGAGAATCGCCAGGCTGGCGTCCACGTCCTTCATCGCGGTGGTCTCGGTGATCTCCAGGGTCAGGCACGCCGGTTCGATGCGGTGCCGCTCCAGTGCCTCGCGCACGCTGTCCAACAGGGCCGGCGAGGAGAACTGCAGTGGCGACAGGTTCACCGCCATCGACCATTCGGCATGTCCGGCATCGTGCCACGCACGCAGCTGCGCGCAGGCGCGGTCCAGTACCCAGTCGCCGATCGGCAGGATCAGGCCGCTGCGCTCGGCGATGGGAATGAACACATCCGGTGCCAGCAGGCCCAGCTCCGGGTGCTGCCAGCGCAGCAGGGCCTCGGCGCCGGTGGCCGGTGCACCCGCCGCAGGGAATTTGGGCTGGTAATGCAGTACCAGTTCGTTGCGCGTGATCGCCTTGCGCAGGTCCTGCAGCAGGCGCAGCTGGCGGTTGGCGCTCAGCTGCATCGACGGCGTAAAGAAGGTATAGCCGTTCCGGCCGGTTTCCTTGGTGTGGTACATCGCCGCATCGGCGTGTGCCATCAGCTCGCGTTCGTTGACGGCATCATCTGGATACAGGGCGATGCCGAGGCTGGCGCTGACCTGCAGTTCGGCCGCGTCCAGGGTGAACGGCTCGCCCGCAGCAGCGATGATGCGCTCGGCCACGACCACGGCATCGTCGGGAATGTCGATGGCCAGCACGATCACGAACTCGTCGCCGCCGAGGCGGGCGAAGGTGTCCTGCGGGCGCAGCAGGCCGCCGATACGCTGTGCCACCGCCACCAGCAGGCGGTCACCGAGCTGGTGACCATAGGCATCATTGACCGCCTTGAAGCCGTCCAGGTCGCAGAACATCACCGCCACCGCCTGGTTGCGCCGCCGCGCCTTCTCGATGGCCTGCTCGATGCGGTCCTGCAGCAGCATGCGGTTGGGCAGCTGGGTCAGCGGGTCGTGCAGGGCGGCCTGGATCAGCTTGTCGTTGGCGTGCGCCAGCGAGTCGGCCAGCAGCCCGGTGCGCACGCGCATCTGCCGGTCGAACAGCGAGGCCACCAGGGCGATGCCCAGGGTCGCCACGGTGGTGACGATCACCAGCACTGCCAGCCAGCGCGTATCGATGCCGCCACTGCCCACCGCGCCACAGATGCTGCCTGCGGGGAAACGCGCCGCAGCCATGCCGGTGTAATGCATGCCCACGATGGCCACGCCCATCACCAGCGAGGCGAGCACGCGCAGGCGCAGGGTGTTGCGCTGTTCGGCACGCAGGCGGAAGGCGATCCACAGCGCAGCACCGGCGGCACCGATGGCCACCGCGATCGAGGCGGCGAACCAGCCGGGGTGGTAGTCGATGCCCGGCTGCATGCGCATCGCGGCCATGCCCAGGTAGTGCATGGTGGCAATGCCCAGCCCCATCAGTACCGCGCCAGCCAGCAAGCGCCGCCAGGGCAGGCTGGGTCGCGACACCAGCCACAGTGCGTAGGCCGAAGCGCCAATCGAGACCGCCAACGAATACAGGGTGATGCCGAGGTCGTAGCCGACCGGGATCGGCAGGTCGAAGGCGAGCATGCCGATGAAGTGCATCGACCAGATGCCGAGGCCCATTGCCGCCGCACCCCCGGCCAGCCACCAGCGGGCCACGCGCCCCTCGGCCGTGGCCAGGCGTCCGGCCATGTCCAGCGCCGTGTACGAAGCAAGAATGGCCACCAGCAGGGAGATGATGACCAGGCTCTGACTGTAACTGCCAGTCATGTTGAATCCAGTGGGGGAGGGAGGGGCGCCCGCAAGGCGCACGCCCGCGACCC
>NZ_JASJSI010000043.1:2674-35879 GCF_030237085.1 Stenotrophomonas maltophilia group sp. Smal32 | reverse complement strand
ATCGACAGCCGGGTCACCGTCGACAACCCGCAGGCGCAGAACCGCACCCTGGGCAACCTGCTGGAGCACGTCTCCGGCGTGCAGAGCAGCGCCTTCGGCCCGAACGCCGGCGCGCCGGTCATCCGCAGCCTCAGCGGCAACCGCGTGCAGATCCTGCAGGACGGCCAGTCCATCCTTGGCATGAACGCGATCAGCGCCGATATCAACATTCCGTTCGACCCGCTGTTCGTGCGCAGCGTCACCGTCAACAAGTCGTCCGATACCGTGCGCTACGGTGGCAACGCGATCGGCGGCAGCGTGGAGATCGACTCCGGCCTGATCTCGCGCAGCATGGAAGACAGGGACCAGTCGATGGAACTGGTCCTGCGCAAGGGCTTCAATGCCGCCGACGCGCAGGGCTTCCGCATGAACTTCAACAACCAGCACAACGTCTCGACCAACCTGCAGGTCTCTCGGCAGCGCATCTCGCACTACGACATCCCTGGCAACAGCAAGGCCAGTGTCTGCAATACGCGTCTGTTCCCGCCGACCGGTGGTGTGAACTCTGCGCTGGCCGACAGCTGCCAGAAGGAAGCGCGCGTGCAGCAGATCTACAACAAGGCCTCGCAGCCGTACATCGACCAGTTCATGACCGAGAACCCGGACTGGGCCGACGGTGATTTCTCGTTCTACACCAACAACCCGACTTCGGTCTGGCAGCGCCGCACCTACATCAATCCGGTCAATCCTGCCTATGTCTCAGGCACGCCCTCATACGTGCAGAAGCAGATCAACAACGATGTGACGCCCGACTACCATCGCCGGCTGGGCAACAGCTACGCGCGCAACTCGCAGGTGGCGTTCGGCTCCACGCTGTTCTTCGATCGTGGCTATGTGGGCATCAGCATCGATGCCAAGGACAGCGAATACGGCGTGCCAGGGTTCTCGATGCAGAACCTGTCATTCGGTTCCAACTATGCCGACGGGCTGCCGGTGGGCGTGGTGATCAAGCAGGAGCGCTACGCGCTGGAAGCACTGCTGCGCGATCCGCTGCCGGGGCTGGAGCGTGCCGAACTGCGTGTCTCCAGGCTGGACAACACCTCGGGCGAACGGCTGGGTGCTTCCAGGGCCAACGACTACGATTTCGAGGGTACCCAGGCCGAACTGCTGCTCAGCCACCAGCGGATCGGACCGCTCAGCGGCCTGCTCGGTTTCAGCCACCAGTCGCGTGACGTGACAGGTAGTGGCTCGCTGCGCTATCTGCCTGATGTGGACTCCCGCAGCAACGCGGTGTTCCTGAAGGAAACGCTGGACTTCGGCTGGGCCAGTTTCGACGCTGGCGTGCGCCACGAGCGTGTCGATCACGAACTGCAGCCGAGCCGCTTCAAGACCGCGCGCAATGCTGCCAACACGAAACTGCAGGATCGTTCCTACCGGCTCAACAGCTACAGCCTGGGTTCGTATGTCGAGCTCGGTCCGTTGTTCGCCGCCAAAGTGCGCTACTCATCCTCGCAGCGCGCACCGGAAATCAACGAGCTGTACGCCAGCAACGCGCACTACTCGGTGATGACCCAGGAAGAAGGCAACCAGAATCTCGAACCGGAGCGCGCGAAGAATCTGGAGCTGACCGGCCTGTTCCACCTCGGCGGTTTCGAACTGTCAGGCACCGCCTACCGGATGCGCTACGAGAACTATCTTTACCTCGGCCATTCCGGCGCGCAGATGGCCAACCGCCTGCCGCTGAAATACTGGAAACAGACCGATACCACGGTAAAGGGCTTCGAGATCGATGCCTCGCAGGCATTGGACCTGGGCCGCTACGGCACGTTGAACGTCTCCGCCTTCGCCGACCTGGTGAAGAACAAGGCCGATCACCCCGATTCGTTGCGTGCCCACAATGACGGCGAGTACCTGCCGAACATGCCGACCAACCGCTACGGTGCCAACCTGCAGTGGCAGCGCGAAGGCTGGAAGGCGCAGCTGTCCAGCACCTATTACGACACGCAGAAGTACCTCGGCCGCAACGTCAGCGAGGAAGTACCGCTGGATGCCTTCAACCTGGTCGACCTGCAGGTCAGTCGTGAGCTGCCGGTGCGCAACAGCTACATCGCCGGCATGGAAGTGTTCGTCAATGGCAGCAACCTGCTTAATGAAGAAGCACGGCCGCACAACTCACCGTTGAAGTACATCGCGCCGTTGCCGGGGCGTGGGTTCCAGGTGGGGGTGACGGTGAGGCTCTGAGGCAGAGGCCGGAGAAAGGCAAGCCTGCTTGTGAGCCACCTGTGGGCGTCCTGGGTCACGGACTGCGTGGTTGCCTCCCGGGCCGCGATTGATCCACCATCGGCGAAAATGGAGAAGGTGATGAACTGGAAACAAGCGATTTCCCTCGGGGTGCTGTTGAACATTGCATCCGGCGCCGGTGCCGCATCGGCGATCACCTACGACAAGGACGGTCGCTACGGCTACTCGATGAACCAACGTTCCTTGACCACCGCGATGCAGCAGTCGCTGCACTACTGCGCAGCGCGATCACGCAATTGTGGTCAATCCGCCAGCACGGCCAACGAAGGCTATTCGGCCATCGCCACAGGCACGATTGCGCTGGGCTTTGCACTGGCAGAGAAGACGCCGGATGCTGCGCAGAAGAAGGCAGAGAGAATGTGCAGGGAGCGTGCCAACGATTGCGTGCTTGCCCTGCTGTGGAGGGAAGCGCCATCCGATGAGCTTGAACCGCCGGTCCACCCAGGCGCACCTGTTTCGGTGCCCGCGGCCACTCCCGACCGGCGCCTGCGATGAGCACGGTGGACCAGGCAGACACGGCTCGGCACTGACCTGTCCATTCGAGCCTCAGGCAAAGAAAAACGCCTGCAGATCGAAGATCTGCAGGCGCTTCTTTGTATCTGGCGGAGTGAGAGGGATTCGAACCCTCGATAGAGCTTTTGACCCTATACTCCCTTAGCAGGGGAGCCCCTTCGGCCACTCGGGCATCACTCCGGGGTTTTCTCCGCGTCTGGTGCGTTGCACCTCAGCGGGGCGTGAATCATAACGTTAATCGAGTGCGAAGGTAAAGCGTTATTCGGCAGAATTTTCGCTACCGGTGCCACCGGCTTCGTCACCGCGCTGGATGCGCTGATAGATCTCTTCGCGATGCACAGCGACGTCCTTCGGCGCGGTGATGCCGATACGCACCTGGTTACCCTTGACGCCAAGCACGGTGACGCTCACCGAGTCACCGATCATCAGGGTTTCGCCGACGCGGCGAGTCAGGATCAACATTTTTGTAAGTCTCCATGGAACCGTGTGGAAGGGTATCCCCCACCGGCTTGACGCTCCGTCAAGAAGCGCTACCACGACAAAGGGAAAAGATTCGCAATGGTACCGTCAGCCGTCCCGCTCCTACAAGGAGGGGGACGGCCAGGTTCATCACAGGCGGGGGCTGACCCATTCGACGACCGCAGCCAGCGCAGTGGCAAGGGCGGGCCCGTCCTCGCCACCACCCTGGGCGAGGTCCGGGCGTCCGCCGCCCTTGCCCCCGATCTGACTGGCGATATGGGACAACAGTTCCCCGGCCTTGACCTTGCCCATTGCGCTGCCGTTCACACCCGCGACCAAGGCGGCCTTGCCGTCCTGGGCGCCGGCCAGCACGATCACCGCATCGCCCAGCTGCTGCTTGAGACGGTCCATGGCGTCACGCAGGGCCTTGGCATCGAAGCCCTCCAGGCGGGCCGCCAGCACCTTCACGCCGGCAACCTCGACGGCCTGGCCGGACAGGTCGGCCGTGGCACCTGCGGCGACCTTGGCCTTCACGGCATCCAGTTCGCGCTCCAGCTGCTTCTGGCGCTGGCCAAGGGCACGGATCTTCTCGACCACGTCGGTAGCGCTGCCGCCGAGCAGTTCAGCGGCCTCGGCCAGGCGGGCCTCTTCGGCGTCCACGTAATCCAGGGCGCCCTGGCCGGTAACGGCCTCGATGCGGCGCACGCCGGCGGAGACACCACCCTCGGAGGTGATCTTGAACAGGCCGATGTCGCCGGTACGGTTGACGTGGGTGCCGCCGCACAGCTCGGTGGAGTAGTCACCCATCTTCAGCACGCGCACGTGCTCGCCGTACTTCTCGCCGAACAGCGCCATCGCACCGAAGTCCAGCGCTTCCTGCATGCCCATGTTGTGCACTTCGGCGGCGTTGTTGGCGCGCACCTGCTGGTTGACCTTGCGCTCGATCACGGCAAGCTCTTCCGCGCTGATCGGCTGGAAGTGCGAGAAGTCGAAACGCAGGCGGTCCGGTGCGACCAGCGAGCCCTTCTGCTGCACGTGGGTGCCCAGCACTTCGCGCAGGGCGGCGTGCAGCAGATGGGTGGCCGAGTGGTTGAGGATGGTGGCGCCACGGCGCTCGCCATCGACCTGGCCGGACAGGACGTCGCCAACCTTCAGGCCACCTTCGGACAGGGTGCCGACGTGGCCATGGAACTGGCCGGCGAACTTCTGGGTATCGTCCACCGCGAGGCGCACGCCGTTGCCGGTCAGCACGCCGGTGTCGCCGACCTGACCACCGGATTCGGCGTAGAACGGGGTCTGGTCAGTGATCACGATGACGGCGTCACCGGCATCGGCCGACTGCACCGGACGACCGTCCTTCAGCACGGCCAGCACGGTCAGGCCATCGGCCTGCAGGCGGTCGTAGCCCAGGAACCGGGTCGGGCTGAGGGTCGCCACCAGCTCGGCCGGCAGGGTCACGCCGCCGCCGAACTTGCCGGCCGCACGTGCGGTTTCGCGCTGCTGCTCCATCGCAGCATCGAAGCCGGCGATGTCGACGGTCAGGTCACGCTCGCGGGCGATGTCCTGGGTCAGGTCGAGCGGGAAGCCATAGGTGTCGTACAGGCGGAAGGCGTCAACGCCCGGGATCACGCCATTGCTGGCCTTGCCCGCGACGTCTTCGAAGATCTTCATGCCAGCATCGAGGGTTTCAGCGAAACGCTCTTCCTCGGCCTGCAGCGCACGGGTGACGGTGTCCACCGCTGCCGGCAGTTCCGGATAGGCCTCGCCCATCTGCTCGACCAGGGTCGGCACCAGCTTGCTGAAGAACGGCTGGCGCACGCCCAGCATCCAGCCGTGGCGCAGGGCGCGGCGGATGATACGGCGCAGCACGTAACCACGGCCTTCGTTGGACGGCAGCACGCCATCGACGATCAGGAACGAGCAGGCGCGGATGTGATCGGCGATCACGCGCAGCGACTTGTTCTCCAGGTCGGCGGTGCCGGTCAGCTCCGAGGCCTTGCGGATCAGCGCCTGGAACAGGTCGATCTCGTAGTTGGTATGCACGTGCTGCAGGATCGCCGCCAGGCGCTCCAGGCCCATGCCGGTATCAACGCACGGCGCCGGCAGCGGCACCAGGGTGCCGTCGGGCTGGCGGTCGAACTGCATGAACACCAGGTTCCAGATCTCGATGAAGCGGTCACCGTCTTCATCCGGAGAACCCGGGGGGCCACCGGCGATATGGTCGCCGTGGTCGTAGAAGATCTCGGTGCACGGGCCACAGGGGCCGGTGTCAGCCATCTGCCAGAAGTTGTCCGAGGCGAACGGTGCACCCTTGTTGTCGCCGATGCGCACGATGCGCGCTTCCGGAATGCCGACCATGTCGCGCCACAGTTCGTAGGCTTCGTCGTCGGTCTGGTACACGGTGACCAGCAGGCGCTCGGCCGGCAGCTTCCAGACCTGGGTCAGCAGTTCCCAGGCCCAGGCGATCGCATCCTTCTTGAAGTAGTCGCCGAAGGACCAGTTACCCAGCATTTCGAAGAAGGTGTGATGGCGCGCGGTGTAGCCGACCTGGTCGAGGTCGTTGTGCTTGCCGCCCGCGCGCAGGCAGCGCTGGACGTCGGCTGCACGCACGTAGCTGCGCTTCTCCGCGCCAAGGAACACGTCCTTGAACTGCACCATGCCGGAGTTGGTGAACAGCAGGGTCGGATCATTGCCCGGCACCAGCGGCGCCGACGGCACGATGGTGTGGCCTTTGCCCTTGAAGAATTCAAGGAAGTCGCTGCGGATCTGGGAAGTCGTGAATTTGGCGGATGCGTTCATTGGGGGCTGGCAGTCTGCGGGCCGGCGGGCCCGGACCACCAGCCGCGTTGGCCAGAGTCGCGAGGGACCGCCGAAAACCTAAAGGGTATCAGGCCCGGCGCCGCCAGTCTCAGTCATCCGGGTCGTAGCGGGTCGCACGGCGGATGCTGTCGCCGTCGAAGCCGCGTCGGGCCAGCAGATCGGCCGCCTTGCGCCGCTGCGTCAGATCCTGCGGGCCGGCCTCGCCGAAGCGCCGGCGGACCAGGTCACGGGCGTTTTCCTGCCAGTCGCCTTCGTAGCTGTCCATCGCCGCGGCAATGGCGGCACTGTCCAGGCCGTGGGTGCCGAGTTCGGCACGGACATGGATCGGCCCATAGCCGGTGTTGGCGCGCATCCGCACCAGGTTCTCGGCGAAACGGGTGTCGTCCTGCCAGCCGGCCTCGGTCAGCTTGGCGACAGCGGCCTGCGCGGCCTCGTCTTCGATGCCACGGGCGGTCAGCTTGCGGGTGAGTTCCTTGCGCGAGTGCTCGCGGCGGACCAGCAGGCCCAGCGCCCGTTGCACGGGGGTCTGCTCACGCGGCCGGCGCTTTCGGCCGGTCGGAATGTCTTCGGCGTCGGACATGGGTACTCCAAGGGTGGCGCCATCCGTGGCGCCCAGCCCATCCCTGGGCGATTCGAACCTGCGGGACAGGGCGACGTCACTGACGGCGCCGCCCTGCCCCACAGCAAGCCTTACTCGTCGTCGCCTTCGTCGTCGCCTTCCTCGCGGGCCGCTTCGGCCGGCTGGAACTTCTCGCGCAGCTCGGCCTCGAGCTTGGCGGCGACAGTCGGGTTGTCGCGCAGGTAGCCGCGGGCGTTGTCCTTGCCCTGGCCGATGCGTTCTTCACCGTAGCTGTACCAGGCACCGGCCTTCTCGACCAGCTTGGCATCCACGCCCATGTCGATCAGTTCGCCTTCGCGGCTGATGCCCTCGCCATACAGGATCTCGGTGATGACCTGCTTGAACGGCGGTGCCAGCTTGTTCTTGACGACCTTGATCTTGGTCTGGTTGCCGATGATCTCGTCGCCCTTCTTGATCGCGCCGATGCGGCGGATGTCCAGGCGGACCGAGGCGTAGAACTTCAGCGCGTTGCCACCGGTGGTGGTTTCCGGGCTCTGGCCCGGCATCATCACACCGATCTTCATGCGCAGCTGGTTGATGAAGATCACCAGGGTGTTGGAGCGCTTGATGTTGCCGGTCAGCTTGCGCAGCGCCTGGCTCATCAGGCGGGCCTGCAGGCCCGGCAGCTGGTCGCCCATCTCGCCTTCGATTTCGGCCTTCGGGGTCAGCGCGGCGACCGAGTCGATCACCAGGATGTCGACCGAACCCGAACGGACCAGCATGTCGGCGATTTCCAGCGCCTGCTCACCGGTATCCGGCTGCGACAGCAGCAGGTCGTCCACGTTCACGCCCAGCTTGGCGGCGTAGATCGGGTCCAGCGCGTGCTCGGCGTCGATGAAGGCCGCGGTGCCGCCCAGCTTCTGGCATTCGGCGATCGCCTGCAGGGTCAGCGTGGTCTTGCCCGAGGATTCCGGCCCGTAGATCTCAACGACACGGCCCTTCGGCAGCCCGCCAATGCCCAGTGCGATGTCGAGCATCAGCGAACCGGTCGGGATGGCTTCGACGGGCTCGACCACACGGTCGCCCATGCGCATCACCGAGCCCTTGCCGAACTGCTTCTCGATCTGGCCCAGAGCTGCAGCGAGGGCGCGCTTCTTGTTCTCGTCCATCGGATGGGTCCTTGCAGAGGTCGTGTCGTTGGAGGTGCTGTCTTTGGGGGTCTTCTTTGCCATGGGCTCACTTTAAGTCGGACGTATCGCACAGGCTGAGATTCTGCCCGGCGCTCTGAAAAGAATTATCGGACATCCGTACCAACCTCAGTGGAACCAGAGAATCGCCACAAAAGACCGCGGGGTAATGCGCTATGGAACGGGTCACCGGTTGGGTCGCAACAGGCCGCAATAGAGGCCTTCGATCGAGAAGTCCTGGTCCGGCAGCACCTCGATCGGCTTGTAGTCGGGGTTGCGCGGCAGCAGGCGGATACGATCCTTGGCGATCTTCAGCAGCTTGACGGTGATCTCGTCATCGATGCGGGCCACCACGATCTGCCCGGAATGGGCGTCGCGGGTGCGGTGCACGCCGATCAGGTCACCGTCGAAGATGCCCTCGTCGATCATCGAATCGCCCTGCACCTTCAGCAGGTAGTCCGGCGCTGGCGAGAAGAAGACCCGGTCCAACACCACGAAATCGTCCGAGCCGATATCGGCGCCGATCGGCAGGCCGGCCGCAACCCGGCCGAGCACCGGCAGGCGCAGCACGCTGTCGGGCAGATCTGGCTCGGCCAGCTTCTCGACCGGCGGTGCCTGCACCAGGCGGATGCCGCGCGCCTGGCCTGGGATGCGACGGATCGCACCGGCCTGCTCCAGGGCTTCCAGGTGGTACTGGGCCGCGCGCACGCCCTTGAAGCCGAACGCGCGTGCGATTTCAGTCTGCGACGGCGGTGCGCCTTCGCTCTCGATACGCTCGGCGATCAACTGCAGGATCGCCTGCTGGGTGTCGGTCAGGTCCATGGTTAGTAGTATTACTACTAACGTGCGGGACTGCAAGTGCCGAAGACGACACGGCGACATCTGCAGTGCCGAGCCGTGCTCGGCAATGTGGCGAATGGCTGGGCTGGGCTGGGCTGACCTGGGCAAGAGCAGCCGAGCATGGCTCGGCTCTACAGGAATCGCTGCGCGATTCCGCGGTAAACACACTCATGTGTGTTTACCGCTTCTCCATATAGAGAACAGGATCCACACGCCGCAGAAGCCGGCGCCGATGAAGCCGCAGACCCCCAGCGCCAGCAGCCAGCGGCTGGAAACACCGCCGACGCTGTGCATCACGATCGAGGAGCCGATGATCAACGCGGCGGTGACGATGCCCATCACCAGCCGGTTCGCTGCGCGGTTCACCTGTTCGCCGAAGCCCTGCAGCGCGCTGGTTTCCACCTTCAGCTGGAGACGACCGCGACGCGCCGCCTGCACCAGCTTGCGCAGGTCGCGCGGCAGCTCACCGGCGAAGTCGACCAGGCCCAGCAGGCTGCGTCGGCCCCGCTTGAGCAGCGCCTTGGGCGCATAGCGCTGCAGCACTACCCGCTCCAGGAACGGGCGCGCAGCACTGGCCATGTCGAAATCCGGATCCAGCTGGCGCCCCATGCCCTCCAGGGTCAGGAACGCCTTGATCATCAGCGCCAGGTCGGCCGGCAGGGTCAGGCTGTAACTGCGCAGCAGCTGGGTGATGTCACCCAGCATCAGGCCGATGCGCAGGTCCTTCAGCGGCACGCCGCGGTACTGATCGACGAACTGGCTGATGTCGTGCTGCAGCCGGTTCTCGTCCACTTCCACGCCACCGGCCCAGTCCAGCAATACGTCGGCTACGCCCTGCGGGTCCTGCTCGACCAGACCGTGCAGCAGCTGCGCGACCTGGAAGCGGCGCACTTCCGACAAGGCGCCGACCATGCCGAAATCGATCACGCCGATGCGGCCGTCACGCAGGTAGATGATGTTGCCGGGGTGCGGGTCGGCATGGAAGCTGCCGTCTTCGAGCACCATCTTCAACACGATGTCCGCGCCGCGCCGGGCCAGTTCGCGCCGGTCCAGGCCCGCCGCATCGACACCGGCCAGGTCACGCCCGGGAATGCCGTCGACGAAGTCCTGGACGTTCAGGCTTTCGCAGGTCCACTGCCAGTGCACGCTGGGGATCAGGATGTCGTCACGGCCGTTGAAGTTGCGCGCGATGCGCTCGGCATTGCGGCATTCGGCAGCGAAATCCAGTTCGCGGCGCAGCGACACGGTGAACTGCTGCACGACCTCGGCCGGGCGGTAACGACGCAGGTCCGGCAGGCGCGCCTCGACAATCTCGGCCAGTCGGGCCAGCAGCCGCAGGTCGGCCTCGACCACATCGCGGATACCCGGGCGCCGCACCTTCAGCACCACCTCGCGGCCGTCATGCAGGCGCGCGCGGTGGGCCTGCGCCAGCGAGGCGGCGGCCATCGGGGTTTCATCGAGGAAGGCGAACACTTCCGTCGGCGAGGCGCCAAGGTCGGCTTCGAGCTGCTCGCGGATATCCGCGTACGGCAGCGCCGGCACCGCGTTCTGCAGTTCGGACAGTTCAGCGATCCATTCCGGCGGCAGCAGGTCAACGCGCGTCGCCAGCACCTGCCCGAGCTTGACGAAAGTGGGACCGAGATCCTGCATCGCACTGCGCACACGCACCGGCGCGGTCATCCGCAGCAGTTCCTGCCGCTCTTCGTTCCAGTGCAGCAGGCGCCCTGCCCGCTCCAGCGTGCTGGCCAGGCCGATGCGTCGCACCACGTCACCAAAGCCATAGCGGATCAGGACAACCGCAATTTCCTGCAGTCGGCCCAGGTCACGGACCGTGCCCAGCGTTTCCCACATCATGCGTGCTCCGGACGATTACCGGAGCAGCATGTCACAGCTGGGCGTCGATGCCGCGCAATGCCGCCGCCACGGTTTGCCGGCGGATGGCTTCGCGGTCGCCATCGAACTGGAACAGCTCGGCGCGGGCATAGCCGCCACGGCGCTTCCAGCCGATCCAGACACTGCCCACCGGCTTGTCCGGGCTGCCACCGCCGGGGCCGGCGATGCCGGTCACCGCCACCGCGATGCCGGCACCGGAATTGACCAGCGCACCGGAGACCATTTCCAGCACGGTTTCGCGGCTGACCGCACCGAACTGCTCCAGGGTCTGCGCGCGCACGCCGAGCAGGCGCTGCTTGGCTTCGTAGCTGTAGACCACCATGCCGCAGTCGAAGAACGCCGAGGAACCGGCAAAGTCGGTCATGCACTTGGCAATCCAGCCACCACTGCAGCTTTCAGCGGTCACCAGCTGCAGCGAGGCCTGCTGCAGGCGCCGCCCGAGCGCGGCGGACTGGGCATTGAGTTCAGCGTCGGTGGGGATGGACATCGGCATGACGGTGGGGTGAAGAACCTGCACGTTGTACCGCAGATGACAGCCTCATGTCGCGCACCACCGCAATGGCAGCCGCCGGGCATGGCCCGGCGCTATCTCACCACTCCGGCAGCTTCTCCGGGAGCAGCGACCGGATCGGTGCACCGTCGGCGCTGGCGGCCAGCTTTTCGGCTTCGGCGATCGGCAGGTCAACCTGCAGCAGCCAGCCCTCTTCATCCGCCTGTTCGCTGCGGATCACTTCCAGCTGGTGCAGCCGCGCGCGCAGGCGACCGGCATCGGGTGGCAGGCGCAGTTCGCCGGTGACGTGCTGCAGGCCCAGGCGCTTGCCCAGCACCGCCTGCAGCAGCTCCAGGCCCTGCCCGTCGCGTGCGGAAATCCACACCCGCTCGCGGCGCGATTCGTCCGGGATGCCATCCTGGCCGTCGTGGCGGACGTCGGCACCCTCGATGCGGTCGATCTTGTTGAACACCAGCAGCTGCGGCAGGTCACCGGCACCGACGGCGGTCAGTACTTCGTCCACCTGAGCGATGCGCTCCTCGCGGTGCGGATCGGCGGCGTCAACCACGTGCAGCAGGAAATCGGCCTCGCGTGCCTCCGACAGCGTCGAGCGGAACGCGGCGACCAGGTCATGCGGCAGGTCGCGGACGAAACCGACGGTGTCGGCCAGCACCACGTTGCCACCGGGCACCGCGATGCGGCGCACGGTCGGGTCCAGTGTGGCGAACAGCTGATCGGCGGCGTAGGCCTCGGCGCCGGTCATGGCATTGAACAGGGTCGACTTGCCGGCGTTGGTATAGCCCACCAGGGCCACGCGCGGCAGCTCGCTGCGCACGCGCGCACGACGCATCTGGGTGCGCTGCACTTCGACCTTTTCCAGACGCTTCTGCAGCTGCTCGACCCGCTTCTGCAGCAGGCGGCGGTCGGTTTCCAGCTGGGTTTCACCCGGGCCGCGCAGGCCGATCGAACCGCCACGCTGGCGCTCCAGGTGGGTCCAGCCGCGCACCAGCCGCGTGGCCAGGTGACGCAGCTGCGCCAGCTCGACCTGCAGCTTGCCTTCGTGGCTGTGCGCACGCTGGGCGAAGATGTCCAGGATCAGGCCGGTACGGTCGATCACCCGGCGCTCCAGGAAACGTTCCAGGTTGCGCTCCTGGCCTGGGCTCAAGGCATGGTTGACCAGGATCAGGTCGGCACCGCTGGCGTCGGCCGCTGCCTTGATCTCGTCCAGCTTGCCGCTGCCGATCAGGGTCGACGGATTGGGACGGTCCAGGCGTGCGGTAATGGTCGCGGCGATGCTGGCCCCAGCCGAGCGGGCCAGATCACCGAATTCTTCCAGCACATCGTCTTCCAGCTTGCCGAAATGGGGCTGGATCAACAGGGCGTGTTCACCCTTTTTCGAGCGGTCAAACATTCACCGCTCCGGTCTTACTCGTCTGCTTCATCACCTGCCTGACCACCTTCACCCGACTGCACATAACCACCGCCCGGACCGACCTTCACGTTGCGTGCCGGAACGACCGTGGAAATGGCGTGCTTGTAAACCATCTGACTGACCGTGTTGCGCAGCAGGACCACGAACTGGTCGAACGACTCGATCGTGCCCTGCAGCTTGATGCCGTTGACCAGGTACACCGAAACCGGCACGCGTTCGCGCCGCAGTGCGTTCAAGAAAGGATCCTGCAGCGATTGCCCCTTGGACATTGCACACTCCTGATTATTGTTCTTATTGGGTTGCCGACGGTTGCCACGGCCCCCGAGCCGCCCGCCGACCGATGATGTTACACGGCTGGCGGGGGGTCAGCGTGCGACGAAGGTCGACACCGCGCCGGCCAGGCGCTCTCCATCCACATGGGGGTCGAACCAGCGCGCATCAAGCTCGCCGCGCAGCCAGGTCAGCTGGCGCTTGGCCAGTTGCCGGGTGGCGAAGATCGCCTTGTCACGGAATCGGGCGGCATCGCCCTCCCCGTCCAGGTACTCCCAGG
This sequence comes from Stenotrophomonas maltophilia group sp. Smal32, assembly GCF_030237085.1. NCBI lineage: Bacteria > Pseudomonadati > Pseudomonadota > Gammaproteobacteria > Lysobacterales > Lysobacteraceae > Stenotrophomonas > Stenotrophomonas maltophilia group sp. Smal32. The sequence continues at coordinate 22,856 of NZ_JASJSI010000043.1, read as the reverse complement.
CCTGGCGATAGCCGACCGCGCGCACCGCCGGCAGGTCCAATGGCGCCGACATGGCAGCCATTTCCGGCATCGCGCGCAGTGCCCGTACCTCGTCAAGGAAGCCCTGCGCCAGCATGGCGTCGAAGCGCGCTTCGATCCGCTGGTGAAGCACCGCGCGGTCACGGGGAGCCAGGATCAGCTTGAGGGTGCGCACCGGCAAGGGTGCCACGCCCGGCCGACGCTGCCATTCGGTAATGGGGGTACCGGTCAGGCGGTAGACCTCCAGCGCCCGCTGGATGCGCTGCGGGTCGGTGGCATGGATGCGCCCGGCCGCAGCCGGATCGACCTCGGCCAGTTCAGCATGCAGGGCCGCCCAGCCGCGCTCGGCGGCTTCGGCGCTGAGCACCTCGCGCATTGCCGGGTCGGCCTCCGGCATTGGCGACAGGCCCTGCAGCAACGCACGGAAGTACAGGCCGGTGCCACCGGCCAGGATCGGCGTTTTGCCACGCGCCACGATGTCGGCCACGACCCGGCCGGCATCGGCGGCGAACTCGGCCGCCGAATAGGTCTGCCACGGATCACGCAGGTCCAGCAGATGGTGTGGCGCCTGCGCACGCTCGGCGGCGTCGGGCTTGGCCGAACCGATATCCAGATGGCGGTAGACCAGCGCCGAATCGACGCTGACGATCTCGCCGTCCAGCTGCCGCGCCAGGGCGATCGCCGTGGCGGTCTTGCCACTGGCAGTCGGCCCCATCACGGCGATCGCCAGCGGCCGCCGGTCGATGCCCATCAGTCTTCGTCCGGCCAGCGGATCGATGGCGTGGCATCAGCACGCGGCGTAGGCACGGCGTCGACGGCCTGCCAGATCTTCAGCGCATCCACGGTGGCTGCCACGTCATGCACGCGAACGATTCGCGCACCGCGCTGGACCGCAATCAGGTGTGCGGCCACCGAGGCAGCCACGCGCTCGGAGGGCGCGTCGCGGCCGGTCAGTTCGCCGAGGCTGCGCTTGCGCGACAAGCCGGCCAACATCGGCACGCCCAGTTCCAGGAAGCGCTCGGAGCGTGCCAGCAGGGTCATGTTGTGGGCGGTGGTCTTGCCGAAACCGAAGCCGAGATCGATCAGCAGATTCTTCTTGGCGATACCGGCCATTTCCGCAGCGAACAGCCGCTGCACAAGGAAACCGTGCACCTCGGCAACCACATCGTCGTAGTGCGGATCGGCCTGCATATGGCCCGGCTCACCCCGCATGTGCATCAGCACCACCGGCACGCCGACGTCGGCAGCGGCTTCCAATGCGCCGTCCTGGCGCAGGCCATAGATGTCGTTGATCATGCCGGCGCCGGCCGCCACGGCTGCGCGCATCACCTCCGGCTTGAAGGTGTCGATGCTGATCGGCACGGCGCTGCGCGCGGCCAACTGCTCGATCACCGGAATCACCCGGCGCAGTTCTTCCTCGACCGATACCGGCGCAGCGCCCGGACGGGTCGATTCGCCACCGATGTCGAGCAGGTCGGCGCCCTCCTCCACCAGCTTCAGGCCGTGCGCGACTGCGGCTTGGGTTGTGTCGTGCGCGCCGCCGTCGGAGAACGAGTCCGGGGTGACGTTGACGATGCCCATGACCCGGGCACGGTCCAGGCGCAGGATGCGGCCGGCGCAATCGAGCTGGGGCGAGGTATCGAACATGGGCAATCCTGCAGGGACAACGGCGGGTAGTTTAGTTCGGCAGGGCGGCGCCCTGCACCCGCCGAGGCCAGAGCGACAGCAACAGCCGGAGCAACAGCGGGTTTACTGAAGAATGGCGGGGGGGGGGGGGGGGGGGGGGGGGGGGGGGGGGGGGGGGGCGCCCCCCCCCCCCCCCCCCCGGCGCCCCCCCCCCCCCCCCCCCCCCCCCCCCCCCCCCCCCCCCCCCCCCCCCACCCCGCCTTCGACAGATTTCCGCGATCTGCAGTAGATCCACGCCATGCGTGGATGAATCTCCATCGGAATCAAACATTTCGAATTGGAATCGAAATGTCTCCACGCATGGCGTGGATCTACCGTGTCGACCAAGGTCGACACCTACCAGCAGCTGCCGAAATCTGTCAGAGGTGGGGCGGTGTGGGCAGGCAGGACCGTTGGCGCCATGGATGGCGCCATCGAGCCCCCATGGGTGAGGGCGCTTTGCTTGCGAAGCACTGCTTCGCAAGCGCCCGAACGCACAGCCGCCAGCGGCTGGGCCGGACCGCGGAGCGGGGTTTACGGCGTGTCCTGCCTGCCCACACCGCCCCGCCATCCCACGGACAGCCAGCTTCTGCTGTTGCTTCGGCCGTTGCTTGAAGCTTCGGCAGGTGCAGGGCGCAGCCCTGCCGATACCCCTCAACGGCGGCGGCGCTTGCGGTCCACGTACAGGGTCTTGGCAATGCTCAGCACGATGCCAACGGCGATACCCACCACACAGCCCAGCAGCAGGTTGTCGGCGCCAAGGCCCACACCCACGCCGACCACCGTGGCGATGACCATTTCGACGGTGTGGGAAATCGGTTCGGGCTTCGGGGCGGACATGCAGACTCCAGCATCAGTTCAGTTGAGCAGAGGGGCCGGGGGCCCGGAAACGACGAAGCCGGGTTGCCCCGGCCTCGTCTGGTGTCACCTGCAGCAGGCCATCAGTGCGATTCGGCCGGGCCTGCGATCGGCGGCAGCGGACGGGCGTCGCCGCCCTTGTCGTCGCCACCATCCTTGTTCGACTTGTTCCAGCCAGCCGGCGGCGGCGGATCGCGACCTTCCATGATGGCGTCGATCTGCGGCGCGTCGATGGTCTCGTACTGCAGCAGCAGCTGGGACATCGCGTGCAGCTTGTCCAGGTTGGCCGTCATCAGCTCGGTGGTGCGTGCGTAGGCCTCGTCGAGGATGTTGCGCACTTCCTCGTCGATGCGGCGCGCGGTGTCGTTGGAGACACTCTTGTGCTGGGTGACCGAACGGCCCAGGAACACTTCGTCGTCCTCTTCGCCATAGGCGATCGGGCCAAGCTGATCGGAAAGACCCCACTTGGTGACCATGTTGCGGGCCATCTTGGTGGCACGTTCGATGTCGTTGGAGGCGCCGGTGGTGACCTTGTCGGCACCGAAGATCAACTCCTCGGCCACGCGGCCGCCGTACAGCGAGCACAGCTGCGACTTGATGGCCACGCGGTTCATCGAGTACTTGTCGCCTTCCGGCAGGTACATGGTCACACCCAGCGCGCGGCCGCGCGGGATGATGGTGACCTTGTAGACCGGGTCGTGCTCGGGCACCAGGCGGCCAACGATGGCGTGGCCGGCTTCGTGGTAGGCGGTGAGGGTCTTCTCCTCCTCGCTCATGGCCATCGAACGGCGCTCGGCACCCATCAGGATCTTGTCGCGGGCACGGTCGAAGTGGTCCATGCGGACTTCCTTCTCGTTGCCACGTGCGGCAAACAGGGCGGCCTCGTTGCAGAGATTGGCCAGGTCGGCGCCGGAGAAGCCCGGGGTACCGCGCGCGATCACCATCGGCTCGACATCGTCGGCCAGCGGCAGCTTGCGCATGTGGACCTTCAGGATGTGCTCGCGGCCCTTCACGTCCGGCAGGCCGACCACGACCTGGCGATCGAAACGGCCCGGGCGCAGCAGCGCCGGGTCCAGCACGTCCGGACGGTTGGTCGCGGCGATCACGATCACGCCTTCGCCACCTTCGAAACCGTCCATCTCGACCAGCAGCTGGTTCAGGGTCTGCTCGCGCTCGTCATGACCACCGCCCAGGCCGGCACCGCGATGGCGGCCGACGGCATCGATTTCGTCGATGAAGATGATGCACGGCGCGTGCTTCTTGGCCTGCTCGAACATGTCACGCACGCGGCTGGCGCCAACGCCGACGAACATTTCCACGAAGTCCGAACCGGAGATCGAGAAGAACGGCACCTTCGCTTCGCCGGCGATGGCCTTGGCCAGCAGCGTCTTGCCGGTACCCGGCGGGCCGACCATCAGCACGCCGCGCGGAATCTTGCCGCCCAGCTTGGTGAACTTGGACGGGTCGCGCAGGAAGTCGACCAGCTCGCCTACTTCTTCCTTGGCCTCGTCGCAGCCGGCGACATCGGCGAAGGTGACCTTGATCTGGTCTTCGCCCTGCAGCTTGGCGCGCGACTTGCCGAAGGACATCGCGCCCTTGGCACCGCCGCCACCGCCCTGCATCTGCCGCATGATGAACAACCAGAAGCCGATGATCAGGATGACCGGCAGGAAATTCATCAGGATCGCACCGAGGGAAATGCCGCTGGACGGCTCCTCCTGCACGATTTCCACGTTCTTGGTACGCAGCACGTTGATCAGGTCACGATCGAACGGCGCGGTGATGGTGGACGACTGCCCACCGCGGGTGGTGTAGGTCAGCTGGCTGGTGCCGCCGCGCATGTCGCCGCCGAAAGCGACTTTCTGCACGTTGCCGCTGTCCACCTGGTCCAGGAACTGCGAATACGACGCGCCCTGCGCCCCGGCCCCGGAGGACTTGGGCGAGAAGCTCTGGAAGACCACCATCAGCACGACGGCGACGACCACCCATAGCAGGAGGTTCTTGGTCAAGTCGTTCATCCTCATTGGCTCCGGTGTTCCTCTCAGTGCTGGCGTTGCGTTGGGGTCGAACTTGCGTACGTTGCGAGCTTACTTCATGTGGGCGCGTTTTCCCTGACCCAAGGCATACACCTCGGGAGAGCGCTTGCGCGAGGCCTCCGGCTTGCGGATGGAGACCTTGTCGTACCGGCGGCGCATGTCGCGCACGTAGTCGTCAAAGCCTTCACCCTGGAACAGCTTGATCAGGAACGCCCCACCGGTCTTCAGGTGGTTGTCGGCAAAATCCAGGGCCAGCTCCGCCAGGTGCATCATCCGCGGCTGGTCAACCGCGCCCACACCACTCTTATTGGGGGCCATGTCCGACAGCACAAGGTCTACCGGCTGGTCCCCGAGCATGGCTTCAAACTGTGATAGGACGGCTTCTTCCCTGAAGTCACCATGAAGGAACTCCACACCGGCCAGCGGCGGCATGTCCAGGATGTCCAAGGCGAGCACGCGACCGGTGTCGCCGATCTGTCTCCGCACCTGCTGAGACCAGCCACCCGGCGCCGCGCCGAGGTCGACCACCACCATGTGCGGCTTCAGCAACCGGTCACGTTCGAGCAGCTCTTCGAGCTTGTAGGCGGCGCGCGAGCGCATGCCTTCGGCCTGCGCCTTCTTCACGAAGGGGTCGGAGAAGTGTTCCTTGAGCCAGCGCTGGCTGCTTTTGCTGCGGGTAGCCATTGAAAATAGGGGCTGATGGGGTCCTCATGATACCCTGATCGCCCCATTCAACCGTGTTTTCCTGCATGTCCATCGCCCTGACCGCCTCCCAGACCCGTTTCCTGCGCGGCCAAGCCCACGACCTGAAGGCCCTGCTGCAGACCGGCGGCAAGGGTGTGACCCCGGCCTTCATCGCTGAGCTGAACGAAGTGCTGGAGCGCCACGAGCTGGTCAAGGTGAAGGTCGCTGCCGAAGACCGCGACGCACGTGACGTGATGATCGGCGAGATCGTCGAAGCCACCGAAAGCGCGCTGGTGCAGCGCATCGGCCACGTCGCCGTGCTGTACCGCCCGAGCAAGGAACAGCGCCAGATCGTGCTGCCGCGCGGCTGATCGCCCGACTGCCATGCAGCTGAACCACGAACCGCCGGATTACGCCTACAGCCTGCGCGCCGCCGATGGCCGCTCGGCCCGGGTCAACGAGCTGGTGCTGGGCAGCAGCTTCTTCCTGACCCCGGACCAGCTGGTCGAGCGCTGGCCGGTGAAGCAGGCCACCGAACTGCAGCTGGCCGACCTGGAGCCGATCCTGGCGCTGAACCCGGCACTGATCGTGCTCGGCACCGGCGACCGCCAGGTGTTCCCGCCGGCGGTGGTGATGGCGGCCTGCCTGTCGCGCGGGATCGGCCTGGAAGTGATGAACAATCCGGCCGCCGCGCGCACCTTCAACATCCTTGCAGGCGAAGGCCGCAAGGTTGCCGCCGCCTTCATTCTCGAAGGCTGACGTGGTGCCGCCGGGCATGGCCCGGCGCTACCCTGGATCACACTCGACTCTGTAGCGCCCGAGCCCACGCTCGGGCGGCGCCGCATCGCAGCGAAGAGCAGCCGAGCATGGCTCGGCTCTACATGTGGCGCTGCCCGTCTCTGCCTGCGTCAGCGCGCCGGCAGATACTGCTGCGGGTCGACCGGCTTGCCGTTGTAGCGGATCTCGAAGTGGACCATGTCGCGGTTCGCACCGGTACGGCCCATTTCGGCGATCTGCTCACCGGCCTTCACGCTCTGGCCTTCGTTCACCAGGCGCTTGCGGTTGTGGCCATAGGCCGACAGCCACTGGTCACTGTGCTTGATGATGATCAGCTCGCCATAACCGACCAGGCCGGCACCGGAGTACACCACCACGCCATTGGCGGTGGCCTTCACCGCCTGGCCGCTGGTGCCGGCGATATCCACGCCCTGCTTGGTTGCGTCACCGGCCACGTAGCGGCCAACGATGGCGCCGTCAGCCGGCCAGCGCCAGGCGATGTTGCTCTTCACCGGGCCGACCGGCGCCGGGGCTGGCGTGGTGCTGCCCGTGCTGCCACCGCCGGAACGCGGCGGGGTCACCACCGTGGTCGGCGCGCGGCCACCGCTGGCACCGGCCGGATACAGGCGGATCACCTGGCCCGGATGAATGGTCGACGGGTTGTCCAGGCTGTTCCAGGCGATCAGGTCGGCCGGAGTGATGTCATGGATGCGGGCCAGCGCATAGATGGTGTCGCCCTTGCGCACCACCACGGTCTGCCCGGGCTTGGGCACCGAGGTCTTCGGCGTGGTCACGCCACCAGTGCTGCCGCCGCCCGGGCGGACCACGGTGGCGGTGCCGCAGGCGGCCAGGGTTGAAACCAGCAACGCCAGCGCGCCGATGCGCACTCCCTTGCTCAGACGATCAGGATTCATGCGAACTTCGACCTCCATACAAGCCAGGCGATCAGCACCACCACCAACGCGGTGGCGATCCAGCCCAGCGGTTCAATCCAGCGACGCAGTGCCGCTTCAGCACGCGCACCACCGATACGGATGACCGCAGCCAGCACGAACACGCGCTTGCCACGACCGATCAGCATGCTCAACAGGTACTGCGGCATCGGTACACCGACGATACCCGATGCCCACGTGAAGACCTTCATCGGGATGGGCATGAAGCCGCCCAGCACCAGGAAGGTGAACACCGCCCAGGGCGACTCGGCCATCTTCGCCTGCACGGTGGTGATGCCCTGCTCGATGGCCGGCAGCATGCCCAGCGCTTCGAACAGCGGCTTGATCGCCTCGAAGGCGTAATGACCCAGTGCATAGCCAACCAGCGCGCCGACCATCGAGCCGGCCAGGCTGAGGGTGGCGAACCACCAGCCGCGCTTGGGCTGGGCCACGCACATCGGCGCCAGCATCACTTCCGGCATCACCGGGAAGATGATCGCCTCGAAGAAGCTCAACACCGTCAGGTAGGTCGGCGCGCGTTCGTGCGCCGCCCACTTCATCGCCCGCTCGTACAGCGGCCCGAAAATCTTCATGCAACCCTGCTCCGTGGATTAGTCGAGCATGCCGGACAGCAGCGGCACGAAGGTGACCGGCGCCAGCACGCGTTGTTCGATGCTGCCGTCAGCCTTGCGGTCCAGCTGCACCAGCGACTGCCCGCCCGGCCCACCGACCGGCGCCACCAGGCGGCCGCCCTCGGCCAGCTGCCCGACCAGTTCATCGACCAGTGCGGGCGCTGCAGCGGTGACCACGATGGCATCGAACGGGCCATGCTCGGCCCAGCCGGCGCGGCCGTCGTCATGCTTGGTGCGGATGTTCATGCCCAGCGCACGGAAGCGCTTGCGCGCCTGCCGCAGCAGGTCGCCGATGCGCTCGACGGTGTAGATTTCCAGGCCCAGCGCGCCGAGCACGGCGGCCTGGTAGCCGGAACCGGTACCGACTTCCAGCACTTTCTTCGGCGAGACTTGCAGCACGGCTTCGGTCATGCGCGCCACCACCCACGGCTGGGAAATGGTCTGGCCGTGGCCGATCGGCAGGGCGGTGTCTTCGTAGGCGCGTGACGCAAGCGCTTCGTCGATGAACAGATGACGTGGCACCACCCGGATCGCATTCAAGGTCGACTCGTCGACGATGCCGGCCTCGCGCAGGCGATCGACCAGGCGGTCACGCACGCGCTGCGAGGTCATGCCGATACCAACGGCTTCCGGTTGCAGGCGAAGGCGTGGACTCATGCCGGCTGGTCCAGCGCGGCGCTGAGGCCGCCGACCCAGCTGGCCACCTTCTCCAGGGCCTGGTAGCGGGTCAGGTCGACCTGGATGGGGGTGATCGAGATGTGGCCGGTGCGTACCGCGTGGAAATCGGTACCAGGGCCGGAGTCCTGCTCACGACCGGCCGGGCCGATCCAGTAGACCTCGTTGCCGCGCGGGTCCTTCTGCGCGATGCAGCCTTCGGCGCGATGGCGGTTGCCCAGGCGCGTGACCTCGAAGCCCTTGACCTCGTTCCACGGCAGGTCCGGCACGTTGACGTTGAGGATGGTGTCGGCGGGCAGCGGATCGGCCTTGAGCCGGGCAACGATCTCGACCGCGGCGCGCGCTGCGGTCTCGAAATGCTTCGGGTCGTGATTGCGGCTGACCAGTGAAACAGCAACCGCCGGCAAGCCGAGGAAACGACCTTCCATCGCCGCCGAGACGGTGCCGGAATAGATCACGTCATCGCCGAGGTTGGCAGCATTGTTGATGCCGGACACGACAATGTCGGGCTCGAATTCAAGCAGGCCGGTCAGCGCCAGGTGCACGCAGTCGGTGGGCGTACCTGCCACCGAGACGGTGTAATGGTCGATGCGCTTGAGGCGGATCGGCAGGTCCAGGGTCAGCGAGTTGCTGGCACCGGAGCGATCGCGGTCGGGTGCGACCACCGTGACTTCGTGTCCAGCCTCGCGCAGCACCGAGGCCAGCATCCGGATGCCTGCGGCGTCGACACCGTCGTCGTTACTCACCAGGATTCGCATCTTCGATTTAACCGCTTGATTTTCCAAGAATTCGATTCCGTCACCGTGCAGTGTGGGCGGGACCGTCGTGCTCCCTGCGGAAGCCGTCGACCCTGCAAGGGCATCATCTATTGTGCCGCATGCGAGCCGCCGGTCCTACCCTGCCGGCGGTCACGACCGACATTGAACCGTCATAGGCAGACCTGCGCCGGCGGTTTACCCTGTGCGCATGTCGCACCCTGAAGACGAAGATCCGGCCGCATTGTTCCGTGCGGCCATCGGCGAAGTGACGCCGCTGCGCAAGGATGCCGAGCCGGCCCCCGCCGCGCCCCGGCCGAAGCCGCGCGCGCGCATGGCCGAACGCGACGAGGCCGAAGCGGCCGGCGAGTTCGCTCGGCTGCTGCGCGACAGCTCCCCGCTGGAAGCCGGCGACGTGGCCAGCTATCGCCGCGACAACCTGCCGCCGCGCCTGTTCCAGCGCCTGAAGCGTGGCCAGTATTCGGTGCAGGACGAACTGGACCTGCATGGTGCCACTGCCGCGCAGGCACAGACGCTGCTGCGCCAGTTCCTGCTGGAGGCGCATGCACACGAGTACGGCTGCGTGCGCATCATCCATGGCAAGGGATTGCAGTCCGATGGTGGCGCGCCGGTGCTGAAGAACCTGGTCGATCGCCTGCTGCGGCTGCGCAACGACGTGCTGGCCTTCCATTCGGCGCCGACCGGACAAGGCGGCACCGGCGCGGTGCTGGTGCTGCTGGCGCGACGATGAAAAAAGGGGACGCCATGCATCCAGGTAGAGTCGACTGTCAGTCGACTGCTCTTCCAGCGGCACGCGAATACCCCGCGCTGCGCGCGCAAGTCGACTAACAGTCGACTCTACCGCGCGCCCTGCTCAGGCCGAACCGAGTTCGTGCAGCACAGCGGTGTAGAGTCGACTGTCAGTCGACTGCTCTTCCAGCGGCGCGCGAAAACCGCGCGCCCTGGTCAGGCCTGCGAAGCGTCTTCGACGGGGCCGAGCTCGTGCAGCACGGCCGTCGCGTAGCAGCCGGGCGGCAATGCGAACGACAGCTCCAGCACGTCATCGGCCAGCCACTGGTGCTGCAGCAGCGCCGGGCGCAGGCGCAGCGCGCGGCGCTCCTGCTTCAGGCGCGCGTCTTCCAGGCCGGCCCGCAGCGCCTTCGATTCCTCGTCGTCCAGCGCGGCCAGCTCCAGCTCGCGTGCCGCTTCGGTGCTGCGCAGCTCGCCTTCGCCCCACAGCGGCGCGCTGGGATGGATGTCGAAACGCGTCAGGCGCTCGGCCAGCACGTCGGTGTACGGCTCGGGTCCGAACACGCTGCGGCTGCCATCGAGCATCCACACTTCACCGTCCAGCGGCTGATCCCAGCTGCCCTGCTCCACGCGCGCGGCCAGCACACGGTTGAACAGCGCCGAGCGGGCCGCCGACAGCAGCAATGAACGCTGGTCCTTGCGCATGCGGCGGCCACCGAACATCGCCAGTGCCGCCGGCACGTTGCCGCCGTCGCGGCCGAAGCGCTGCTCACCGAACCAGTTCGGCAGGCCGCGCCCGGCAATCTGCTGCAGGCGCTCGCTGATCGCAGTGGCATCACCCTGCACCTCGCGCAGCACCAGCTTGAAGCGGTTGCCAGCCAGTGCGCCACGCTGCAGCTTGCGGTTGTGCCATGTGGACTCGATCACTTCGATCTCGTCACCGGCCAGCTCGGCCAGGTCCGGCGCAACGCGCTTGGGCAGGTGCACGCTGAAACGCTGGGTAGTGACCGCGTGGCGATCCTTCATGCCCGCGTAGCTCACCGCCATTTCCGGCAGGCCGGCCCACTTGGCCAGCAGCTTGGCCACATGCACGGTGTTGGCACCGCGCTTGCGGATGTGCAGCAACAGGTGCTCGCCTTCGCCGGTGGCCTCGAAGGCGGGCAGCTCGTCGACCTGGAAATCTTCCGGCGTGGTGCGGATGCGCGCCGTCAACAACGGCGCACCGAACGCGAGCGGCAGCGGGATCATGCCGCCACCAGCAACACGACCGCCTGTGCGGCAATGCCTTCACCGCGCCCGGTGAAACCCAGCTTCTCCGACGTGGTTGCCTTCACGCTGACCGTATCCAGCGGCAACTGCAGCAGCTCGCCGATGCGCTCACGCATGGCCAGGGCATGCGGGCCGACCTTGGGCCGCTCGCAGATCACGGTGATGTCGGTGTTGCCGACACGCCAGCCGCGCTCGCGCAGCAGGGTGTCGCAATGGCGGACGAAATCGCTGCTGTCGGCGCCCTTCCAGCGGTCGTCACTGGGCGGGAAATGCTGGCCGATGTCACCCAGCGCCAGCGCACCGAGCATCGCATCGCACAAGGCGTGCAGGATCACGTCGCCGTCGCTGTGCGCAAGCACGCCACAGCTGTGTGGAACGTTCACGCCGCCAAGCATGATGTGATCGCCTTCGCCGAAGGCATGGACGTCATAGCCCTGGCCGATGCGGACGGGCGGGAACGGTGCGGTGCTCATGGATGCAACCCTTGCAGCAGGGCCGCGCGGGCAATCAGCTGGCGCGGCGGGAAAGTACGAATTCGAACCGGTCCAGATCGGCCGGGGTGGTGACCTTGAAGTTGTCCTCGCTGCCTTCCACCAGCAGCGGGCGCTGGCCCTGGCGCTCCATGGCCATCGCCTCGTCGGTGACGTCGACACCGGCGGCCGCGGCTTCGGACAACGCGCGGCTGAGTTGATGGCGACGGAACAACTGCGGGGTCAGCGCGCGCCACAGGCGCTCGCGCGGCTCGGTGCCATCGATGCCGCCGTCGTCACCCGCACGCTTGAGCGTGTCGCGCACCGGGGCAGCCAGGATCGCGCCGACCGGGTCGGCACGGCCGACCTCAAGCAGGCGGCCGAGATCGGCCGGCGACAGGTTCGGCCGCGCGGCATCGTGGACCAGTACGAACTCATCCGCGCGCACCGTTTCCGGCAGCGCCTGCAGGCCTGCCAGCACCGAAGCGGCGCGGGTCGCGCCACCAATGCAGGTCAACACCGGCTTGCCCACCCATTCGTTCCAGCCGGGCCAGTCGGCATCGTCCTGGCCGATCACCACCATCGCCCCGGCCACGGCCGGGTGCGCCAGCAGGGCGTCCAGGGTATGGGCAAGCAGGATCTGCCCACCTGCCTGCAGGTACTGCTTGGGCAACGGCGCGCCGAAGCGGGTGCCACGGCCGGCAGCCGGAACCACGACCCAGATCGCCGCACTCATGGCACGTCCGCCGGGTGTTCGCCGACCTGCGCACTGACACCTGCCGCAGGTTGCGGCGGTTGGACCGGCGCATCCTCGACCACGCGGTAGAACTTTTCGCCAGGCTTGATCATGCCCAGCTCGCTGCGCGCGCGTTCCTCGATGGCGGACTGGCCTTCCTTGAGGTCCTTCACTTCCGCAGCCAGCGCATCATTGCGCTGCTGCAGGCCCTCATTGTCCCGCTCCTGGTTGGCGACCTGGGCTTCGAGCATCATCACTTCGCCCGAATTGCCCGGACCGAACCAGAAGCGGTACTGCAGCCAGCCCAGCAGCAGGGCCAGCACCAGCAGCATCCAGCGCCAGTCGCGCATGGGTTCAGCGCTTCAGCGAAACGAACGCGTCACGACCGGCGTAACGCGCGCCAGCACCGAGGGCTTCCTCGATGCGCAGCAGCTGGTTGTACTTGGCCACGCGATCGCTGCGGCACAGCGAGCCGGTCTTGATCTGGGTGGCGGTGGTGGCCACGGCGATGTCGGCGATGGTGGTGTCTTCGGTTTCGCCCGAACGGTGCGAGACCACGGCAGCATAGCCGGCGCGGTCGGCCATGGCGATCGCTTCCAGGGTTTCGCTCAGGGTGCCGATCTGGTTGACCTTGATCAGGATCGCGTTGGCGGTGCCCGAGTCGATGCCTTCCTGGAAGATCTTCGGGTTGGTCACGAACAGGTCGTCACCGACCAGCTGCACCTTCTTGCCGATGCGGTCGGTCAGCAGCTTCCAGCCGCCCCAGTCGTTCTCGGCCAGACCGTCTTCGATCGTGATGATCGGGTACTGCGCGGCCCAGTCGGCGAGGAAGTCGACGAACTGCTCGGAGGTCAGGCGCTTGTTCTCGCCGACCAGGTTGTACTTGCCGTTCTCGAAGAACTCGCTGGACGCCACGTCCAGGCCCAGCAGCACGTCTTCACCCGCGGTGTAGCCGGCCTTGCCGATCGCTTCGAGGATGGTGTCCAGCGCTTCGACGTTGCTGCGGAAGTCCGGCGCGAAGCCGCCTTCGTCGCCGACCGCCGTGCTCAGGCCGTGGCCCTTCAGCACCGACTTCAGCGAATGGAAGATTTCGGTACCGGCGCGCAGCGCTTCGGAGAACGAGGTGAAGCCGACCGGCAGCACCATGAACTCCTGGAAGTCGACGTTGTTGTCGGCATGCGCACCGCCGTTGATGATGTTCATCATCGGCACCGGCAGCGACGGGGTCACGCCGGTCTTGGCGGCCAGGTACTGCCACAGTGCCTGCTTGCTCGATGCGGCGGCGGCATGCGCGGCGGCCATCGAAACACCCAGCAGTGCGTTGGCGCCCAGGCGGCCCTTGTTCTCGGTGCCGTCGAGGTCGATCAGGCGACGGTCGAGGCCGGCCTGGTCGGTGGCCTCGAAGCCCTTCAGCGCGGCGGCAATGGTGGTGTTGACGTTGTCGACGGCCTTGCGCACGCCCTTGCCCAGGTAACGGGTCTTGTCGCCGTCACGCAGCTCGACCGCTTCCTTGGTGCCGGTCGAGGCGCCGGAGGGAACCGCGGCACGACCGAACGAACCGTCCTCCAGGATGACTTCGGCTTCCAGCGTGGGGTTGCCACGGCTGTCGAGGATTTCACGGGCGTGGATGCTGCGGATCGTACTCATGGTCGGGCCGGTTACCTGTCTGGAGAGGGGGCGACAAAACGAATGCCGCGTGATTATCCCCGGCTGCCCGCCACTTGCCAAATGGCGCAGGCCGCTTCAGCCCCAGCTGGACCCGATCACGATCAGGACCATCGATACCAGCATCACCAGCAATGCACCGGCAATCGCCGCCAGGATGGGGCCACGCTGCCGACGCCAGGCCAGCACCATCGCCACCGGGCAGCCCAGGAAGGACAGCACCATCGTGACCAACGCGCCCAGCATCCACCATTGCGTGGCCTGCACGCCGTTGTTTCCGTCCCCCGGCGGCCGGAAGCCGGCCGTGAAGGCCAGCACGCCCACCACAAGGGCCATCCAGGTCAACAAGGCCAGGCCCAGAGCGATCAGCCCCCAGGGCCAGCCGCGCGCCGACGTGGTCGTATTCATCAAAGCACTCCGTAGAACAGGGCGCCGAACCACAGCGACAGCAGGATGATCGCCAGGCCGGCGGCCACCTTGCCACGGTTCAGGCGCCAGGCCAGTACGGCCGCAGCGGCGCAGCCCATGGCCGCTACCAACTCTGCGACCATCAGCCCGATGAAGTACGCGCGCAGATTGAGCGCGCTGCCACCATCACCCGGCGGCCGCACGGACGCTGCGCCGATCAGCACCAGGCCGAACATGCCCACGGTGAACAGCACGGCAAGGCCCAGTGCAATCAGGCCCCAGGGCCACTGCTTCCAGTGCCGGCGGCGGCGCTGGGCTTCCAGCGCCAGCCACGGGTCACGACTCACGCGAAGCGCGAGAAGCCGTGCTTCTTGGTCACCGCATCGAGTTCCATCAGGGTCTCGAGCAGCGCTTCCATCTGGTCCAGCGGCCACGCATTGGGGCCATCGGACAGTGCCTTGGACGGATCCGGATGGGTCTCGGCGAACAGGCCGGAGATGCCCACCGCCACGGCGGCACGGGCCAGCACCGGCACGTGCTCGCGCTGGCCGCCGGAACTGGTGCCCTGCCCGCCCGGCAGCTGCACCGAATGGGTGGCGTCGAACACCACCGGGCAACCGGTATCGCGCATCACCGCCAACGAACGCATGTCGCTGACCAGGTTGTTGTAGCCAAAGCTGGCACCCCGCTCGCAGACCATGATCTGCTCATTGCCGGTGGCCTTGGCCTTCTCAACGACCGGCTTCATGTCCCACGGCGCCAGGAACTGGCCCTTCTTGATGTTGACCGGCTTGCCGGCCGAGCACACCTTGCGGATGAAGTCGGTCTGGCGGACCAGGAACGCGGGGGTCTGCAGCACATCCACCACCGAGGCCACTTCGTCCATCGGGGTGTATTCGTGGACGTCGGTCAGCACCGGCACGCCGATCTGCTTCTTGACCTCGGCCAGGACCTTCAGGCCCTCTTCCATGCCCGGGCCGCGGAAGGCGGTGCCCGAGGTGCGGTTGGCCTTGTCGAAGCTGGACTTGAAGATGAAGTTGACGCCGAGCTTGTCGGTGACCTCCTTCAGCTTGCCGGCGGTATCGAGCTGCAGCTGCATCGACTCGATCACGCAGGGGCCAGCGATCAGGAACAGGGGCTGGTCCAGCCCGACCTCGAATCCACACAGTTTCATGGCGTTTCCTTGTTGTCCGCAGCACCGGACGGGCCGGTGCGCTGGGGGTTGAAGCATGCAGGATGGGGGCCGAAGCCCCCATCCACAAGTCAGGCACGCGCTTCGGAAAGCAGCTTGCCACCGGCCTTGCGCTCGCGCGCGGCACGGATGAAACCGATGAACAGCGGGTGGCCGTCACGCGGCGTGGACAGGAATTCCGGGTGCGCCTGGCAGGCCAGGAACCACGGGTGCGCATCGCGCGGCAGCTCGACCACTTCCACCAGGGTGTCATCCATCGACTTGCCGGCGATCACCAGGCCGGCATCTTCCAGCTGGGTGCGGTAGCGGTTGTTGAACTCGTAACGGTGGCGATGGCGCTCGGCGACCACGTCCTTGCCGTACAGCTCGCGGGCCAGCGTGCCCGGCTTCAAGCGCTGTTCCTGCAGGCCCAGGCGCATGGTGCCGCCAAGGTCGCTCTTGTCGTCGCGCTTCTCGACATCGCCGGTGGCGGTGCGCCACTCGGTGATCAGGCCGATCACCGGGTTCGGCGACTGGCGATCGTTCTCGGTGCTGTTGGCGCCTTCCAGGCCGACCACGTTGCGGGCGTAGTCCACCACCGCCGCCTGCATGCCGTAGCAGATGCCGAAGTACGGCACCTGCTGCTCGCGGGCGAACTTCGAGGTCAGCACCTTGCCTTCAAAGCCGCGGTCACCGAAGCCACCCGGCACCAGGATGCCGTCGACATCGGCCAGTGCGGCCATGTCGGTGCCTTCCAGATCCTGCGCTTCCAGCCACTTCAGGTTGACCTTGGTGCGCTGGCGCAGGCCGCCGTGCTTGAGGGCTTCGCCGACCGACTTGTAGGCGTCCTGGTGGTCGACGTACTTGCCGACCACGGCGATGGTCACTTCGTCCAGCGGGTGCAGGGTCGCATCGACCGCGTCTTCCCACATCGACAGGTCGACCGGACCGGCCTTGTCAGCCAGCTTCAGCTGGTTGACCACGATCTCGTCCAGGCCCTGCGCATGCAGGCCCGACGGAATGCGGTACAGCACGTCCACGTCCGGCACGCTGATGACGGCACGCTCGGAAACGTTGGTGAACTGGGCGATCTTGCGTCGCTCAGAATCCGGCACCGCCTGCTCGGAGCGGCACAGCAGCACGTCCGGCTGGATGCCGATCGAGCGCAGCTCCTTCACCGAATGCTGGGTCGGCTTGGTCTTCAGCTCACCGGCGGCGCCAATGTACGGCACCAGGGTGAGGTGCATGAACAGCGCCTTCTCCGGGCCACGCTCGGTGCGCACCTGGCGGATCGCTTCCAGGAACGGCAGCGACTCGATGTCGCCGACAGTACCGCCGATCTCGACCAGGGCCACGTCGTAGCCTTCGGTGGCTTCATCGATGCAGCGGCGGATCTCGTCGGTGATGTGCGGAATGACCTGCACGGTCGCGCCCAGGTAGTCGCCGCGGCGCTCCTTGCGGATCACGTTCTCGTAGATGCGGCCGGTGGTGACCGAGTTCTTGCGGCTCAGGCGGGTGCGCACGAAGCGCTCGTAGTGGCCCAGGTCGAGGTCGGTCTCGGCGCCGTCGTCGGTGACGTAGACCTCACCGTGCTGGAACGGGCTCATGGTGCCCGGGTCGACGTTGATGTACGGGTCGAGCTTCATCATCGTGACCTTCAGGCCACGGGCTTCGAGAATGGCGGCCAGTGACGCAGCGGCAATGCCTTTGCCGAGCGAGGACACCACGCCGCCGGTTACGAAAATCAAGGGAGTCATGGCTGCAAGCATCCTGTCTGGAAATGGAAAACGGCAGCACCACGCGCACCCGGAGGGCGGGCATGGAGCTTGAAGGGGGTTTTCCGGTTCGCTGGGGCAGCGAGGGAGGTGCTGGGCCGTGCGGCGGCAGGCGCCGGACGGGGACCACCCTGCGAGGTCGGGGCGGCCGTGCCGGTCATATCGACCGTCACCTGCGACCCGTATTGCTGGCGACCACGCATGGTCGTGCCAGCCCATTCGCAAAGGGTGGACACGCACTTACTCCCGGAAAGCCATAGTTTACAGATTGATGGCCGCCAACCCAAGAGGCAGTTGCGGCCATCACCCAAAAGAAACGCCCCGCTGGGCGGGGCGTCGGGGGGCGAATCCCTTGCGGCAAGGGCTTCGGAGGGTGGAAGGATTACTTCTTCTTCCTCGCCTCTTCTTCCTCTTCCTGCTGCGGGGCCGGCTGGCCCTGCGCCTTCATTTCGGCATTGGCCTGGGCGCGGCGCTTGGCCTTGGCATCGGCTTCGGCCTGCGCCTTGTCGGCCTGGTCACCCTGCTGCGGGGCCGGCTGGCCGGCGTTCTGCGCCACCACCAGCGGCACTGCAACGGCGGCAGCGGCCAGGATCGCAATGGTCAGCAACTTCTTCATGAGGTCCTCCTCGCGGTATGGCTTGGATGTTTCGACCCAACGGGGGTCGCCGGCGTTCAGATTCCAGCGACTGCCATTTTACCCCCTCCCCGCCGCCGAGGCTGAACCGCAGGCGTGCAAATTCGGCGCACAGACCGCACACTTGCGCGTCGCTCCGCGCTTTAGAAGATAGATGAACGCCCGCTATAACGCCGCCGATATTGAAGTCCTGTCCGGCCTTGACCCGGTCAAGCGCCGTCCCGGCATGTATACCGACACCGCGCGCCCGAACCACCTGGCGCAGGAAGTGATCGACAACTCGGTGGACGAGGCCCTCGCCGGCCACGCCCGCTCGATCGAGTTCACCCTGTACAAGGACGGCAGCGTGGAGGTCAGCGATGACGGCCGCGGCATGCCGGTGGACATCCATCCGGAAGAGAAGATCCCGGGCGTCGAGCTGATCCTCACCCGCCTGCATGCGGGCGGCAAGTTCAGCAACAACAACTACACCTTCTCCGGCGGCCTGCACGGCGTCGGCGTCAGCGTGGTCAACGCGCTGTCGACCCTGGTGGAAGTGCACATCAAGCGCGAAGGCGCCGAACACCGCATCACCTTCCGCAACGGCGACCGCGCCACCCCGCTGGAAGTGGTCGGCACTGTCGGCAAGAAGAACACCGGTACCCGCGTGCGCTTCTGGCCGGACCCGAAGTACTTCGATACGCCGAAGTTCGCGGTGCGCGCGCTCAAGCACCTGCTGCGCGCCAAGGCCGTGCTGTGCCCGGGCCTGACCGTCAAGCTGACCGACGAGGCCACCGGCGAAGTCGACACCTGGTACTACGAAGACGGCCTGCGCGATTACCTGAAGCTGGAACTGGGCGAGCGCGAATCGCTGCCGGCCGACCTGTTCGTCGGCAACCTGAAGAAGGACACCGAGGTGGTGGACTGGGCCGTGGCCTGGCTGCCGGAAGGTGAACTGGTGCAGGAAAGCTACGTCAACCTGATTCCCACCGCCCAGCATGGCACCCACGTCAACGGCCTGCGTACCGGGCTGACCGAGGCGCTGCGCGAGTTCTGCGACTTCCGCAACCTGCTGCCGCGTGGCGTCAAGCTGGCCCCGGAAGACGTGTGGGACCGCGTGTCGTTCGTGCTGTCGCTGAAGATGACCGACCCGCAGTTCAGCGGCCAGACCAAGGAACGCCTGTCCTCGCGCCAGGCAGCCGGTTTCGTTGAAGGCGCCGCCCACGATGCCTTCAGCCTGCTGTTGAACCAGAACGTGGAGCTGGGCGAGAAGATCGCGCAGATCGCCATCGAGCGTGCCAGCGCACGCCTGAAGACCGAGAAGCTGGTCGTCCGCAAGAAGGTCACCCAGGGCCCGGCCCTGCCCGGCAAGCTGGCCGACTGCATCAGCCAGGACCTGTCGCGCACCGAGCTGTTCCTGGTGGAAGGTGACTCGGCAGGCGGCAGCGCCAAGCAGGCCCGCGACAAGGACTTCCAGGCCATCATGCCGTTGCGCGGCAAGATCCTGAACACCTGGGAAGTCTCGTCCAACAGCGTGCTGGCCTCGGAAGAAGTACACAACCTGGCCATCGCCATCGGCTGCGACCCGGGCAAGGATGACATCAGCGGCCTGCGCTACGGCAAGGTCATCATCCTGGCCGACGCGGACTCCGACGGCCTGCACATCGCAACGCTGCTGACCGCACTGTTCCTGAAGCACTTCCCGGCGCTGGTCGATGCCGGCCACGTGTTCGTGGCGATGCCGCCGCTGTTCCGCATCGACGTGGGCAAGCAGGTGTTCTACGCCCTGGACGAAGAGGAAAAGCGCTCGATGCTGGACAAGATCGAACGCGAGAAGATCAAGGGCGCCATCAACGTGACCCGCTTCAAGGGCCTGGGCGAGATGAACCCGCCGCAGCTGCGTGAATCCACCATCCACCCGGATACGCGCCGGCTGGTGCAGCTGACCGTGGACGATCGCGAACAGACAAGTTCGCTGATGGACATGCTGCTGGCCAAGAAGCGCGCCTCCGACCGCAAGGGCTGGCTGGAGTCGAAGGGCGACCTGGCCTCGCTGGAAGTCTGATGCCGCCGCGGGGGGGGGGGGGGGGGCCCCCCCCCCCCCCCCCCCCACCCCCCCCCCCCCCCCCCCCCCCGCCCCCCCCCCCCCCGCCCCCGCCCCCCCCCCCCCCCCCCCCCCGCCCCCCCCCCCCCCCCCCCCCCCCCCCACCCCCCCCCCCACCCCCGCCCCCCCCGCGCCACCCCCGACGCCCCCCCCCCCCCCCCCCTGGTCCCCCCCCCCCCGCGCGCCCCC
>NZ_JASJSI010000043.1:0-2664 GCF_030237085.1 Stenotrophomonas maltophilia group sp. Smal32 | reverse complement strand
CCCCCCCCCCCCCCCCCCCCCCCCCATTTTTACAAGAACAAGACGCAATACCAGATTGGAGTCGGTGTGGTGGGCTGGGATATGTTTATAAGAGACTGTATGGACTTGCTGGTGGCAAATAAGCGCCCCTCCGACCGCATGGGCTGGATGGAGTCTAAGGGCGACCTGGCCTGGGTGTATTTATTATGCCGCCGGGGGTTAAGATCGTTTTCGTGACAGGAAACGGCTCTGACCCCACTGCCGCCAACCGGGTCGGAGCCCCTTCCTGCGGAAAGGGCTCCGACCCCATCCGCTCCGGAGCCATCCCGCCGCCATCGGCAAACCCTACGGCGCCATAATGCGCGTCCACCCGTGTGGACCATCGTATTGGCCAGCCACTCGTTGCTGTTCCCCGCCCTGCCGCTGCACAGCCCGCGGCTGGTGCTGAGCCCGATCCGCCGTGACGACGCGGCCGCGCTGTTCACGCTGCAGTCCAATCCGGACGTGATGCGCTGGTGGAACCACCCGGCCTGGACGCGTCCGGCCGAAGCCCGCGAACAGATCGACGACGATCTTGCCGCGCACGCCATCGGTACCCAGTTGAAGCTGGCCGTGCGCGAATCGCCCAACGGCCCACTACTGGGCATCTGCGTTGCGTTCGCCATTGATCGCGAGGCCATGCGGGCCGAGATCGGCTATCTGTTGGCGCCCGACCGCCAGGGCCAGGGATACATGCATGAGGCCCTGCAGCAGATGCTGGGCTATCTGTTCCGCACCCTGCACCTGCACCGTATCGAAGCCGAGATCGATCCACGCAACGTACCCTCGGCACATGTGCTTGACCGCCTGGGCTTCCACCGCGAGGGGGTGCTGCGCCAGCGCTGGCGCATCCAGGGTGAGCTTTCGGACTCGGCCGTCTACGGCCTGTTGGCCAACGACGAAGCGGCAACCGCCCTGCCCGCTTGACCCAATCTGGCCGCAACCGGCCAGCGCCCAGGCATGCCTTTGGACACATCCGGTGCGGCACCCACCGGCATAGCATCGGAACCCCCTTCCGTTGCCGATACGGTGCCATGAAGTCCCTGCTGCACACTGCCGCGCTCTGCGTCGGCCTGCTCATCGCCCCTGCCAGCGTGCTGGCCGCACCGGCCGACGCCAAACCCGACCAGAAGGATGACAAGAGCGAAGCGCCCGCACTGCCGGCCGATGCCTCGGTCCGCCAGAGCATGCGCCTGGCCGGGCGCAGCCTCGATTACACCGCCACGGTCGGCACCCTGCCGGTGCGCGATGACAAGGGCAAGGTGATCGCCGATGTGGTGTTCACCGCCTACACGATGCCGGGCAAGGACCGGCCGGTGACCTTCGCGCTCAACGGCGGCCCCGGTGCCTCGTCGGTCTACCTCAACATGGGCGCGATCGGGCCCAAGGTGGTCACCTTCGGTTCGGAGGGCGACAGCGCCTCGGCGCCGGCCACCCTGCATGACAACCCGGGTACCTGGCTGGATTTCACCGACCTGGTGTTCATCGATCCGGTCGGCACCGGTTTCAGCCGCGCGCGCATCGGCGATGACGAGGCGAAGAAGCAGCTGTACAACCCCAGTGCCGACATCGAGTACCTGTCGCGCTCGATCTACGACTGGCTGCTGCGCAACCAACGCATGGCGTCACGCAAGTACCTGACCGGCGAGAGCTACGGCGGTTATCGCGGCCCACGCATCACCCACTTCCTGCAGACCCGGCTGGGCGTGGCGATGAACGGCCTGGTGCTGGTATCGCCGTACCTTAGCCCGACGCTGGAAGACAACGCCGACGTCTCGCCGATGGCATGGATGCAGACGCTGCCGTCGATCGCGGCCGCGCACCTGGAGCGCCAGGGCAGGCTGACCGACGCGGCGATGCGCGAGGTGGTCGAGTACACCCGCGGCGACTACGCCACCGCGCTGATGAAGGGCCGCAGCGACCCGCAGGCGACCGAGGCGATGCTGCGCCGGGTGACCGAGCTGACCGGGCTTGACCCGCAGTTCGTGCGCCGTGCTGGCGGCCGTCTGGAAACCCAGGCCTACCTGCGCGAAGTGTTCCGCGACAAGGGCACGCTGGGCAGCCGCTACGATTCCAACGTGACCGCGTTCGATCCGTTCCCGAACGATCCGGAGCAGCGTGCCAACGATCCTCTGCTGGACAGCATCATCGCGCCGACCACCACGGCGATGGTCGACTTCGTGACGCGCGTGGTCGGCTGGAAGGTGGATGCGCGCTACCAGGCGCTGAACTACGACGTGAACCGGCTGTGGGACCGCAATGGCGATCTGCGCCAGGGCGCGGTGACCCAGCTGCGCCAGGCGGTGGCGATCGACCCGCATCTGCAGGTGCTGATCGTGCACGGCTGGAATGACCTGTCGTGCCCGTTCATGGGTTCGATCCTGACGGTGGACCAGATGCCGACGATGGGCAGCAACCCGGACCGGGTGCAGGTGCGTAGTTATCCGGGTGGGCACATGTTCTACAGCCGGGCGGACAGCCAGGCGGCGTTCCGGAAGGATGTGCGGGCGCTGTTCCAGCGCAATTGAGGGGGGCGGCCGGGCCTGCGGCCCGGCACCCGCTGACGGCAACGGCAACGGCAAAAGCTGGCTTCCTGAGGGCTGGCGAGGTGGGGTGGATATGCAGGACACGCCGTAAACCCGTCCA
>NZ_JASJSI010000042.1:0-37060 GCF_030237085.1 Stenotrophomonas maltophilia group sp. Smal32 | reverse complement strand
CTATTTCTTTTGAACGTTGGGGGAGGCGTAAAACCTGACGCGGCGGTATTTTGGGGCGCCAAACGGGTGAGCCCGTGTTGTTTGGGGGTTTAATTAAAATTGCCTTGTTTGGGGGGGGGGTTTAGCAATGAAGGGTACGGTGAAATTAGTTCCGTTTAAGGTGTTTGGCGCAATCATTGGGCCCAACGCCCCTGCATGGCCCACCCGCCCCACCTTTGACAGTTTCCTGCCGCGTCCAACCACGGAAAAGAAAAAAGAAAAGCAGAAGCGGATCGCTTGCTGCGCTCGCTCTGTGTCGACCAAGGTCGACACCTACCAACAGCCGCGCGAACCAACAACCGCAATTGCCAGTAGATCCACGCCATGCGTGGATGATTCATTCGATGTCTGACAGATGTGCCGACCAACGGTCGGCACCCACCAACAGCCGCGTGAACCTGTCGAAGGCGGGGCACTGTGGGTTTGCGGGGTGTGAGCCGCATGGATGCGGCGACCAAGCCCCCATGGACGGGTTTACGGCGTCCCCGCAAACCCACAGTGCCCCGCCATCCCACGGAATGCACGCTGTTGCTGTTGCTTCGGCCGTTGCCGTTGCGTCTGCAGGTGCAGGGCGCAGCCCTGCCGAAAACCCTACTTCACCCGACGGCCCGAGCGGTCGATCCGGAACCGCTCTCCGCCTTCCATCGGCGTGTGGCCATCGCCATCCGGCGTGCCGCGACGGCAGCCGTTGCAGACCTCGGCCACGCCATCGCGGAATGGCCAGGCGAAATCGAAGGTGCCCGGCACTACCTGGCGGAATGTCAGATCGAAGTAGCCCACGCGATTGCCGACGCGCCCGCGCAGCAGGCCTTCCTCCGGTGTCTCCGGGCCGTTGTCCCAGGTCAGCACCGGCAGGCTGCGGCCCTTGCGGTCGATGTAGTGGAAGCCCTGATCGGCATATACCACGGCCAGGCCGTGGTCGTCGTAGTTCAGGTCCTTCAGCGTATCGGCGCTGATCTTCGGCCGGTGATCGACCACCTCGCAGTTGGGCAGCGGCCACAACCCGTGTTAGTCGGTCAGCAGCTTGCAGGCCGGTGCCTGCGCCAGCGCGCTGGAACTGGCCAGCGCGCCGAGCAGGGCCAGCGACCGCGCGAAACGGCCGCGGGCGGGGGCAGGGCGGGCCTGCGGCACGATCACTTGGCCTCGGCCTTGCGTTCGAAGGCCGTCGGTGCCGGCAGCTGCACCGGTACGCCCTTGTCATCGCAGGTGCCGGCCTGGCACAGGCGCTCGCGCAGGGCCGGGGTGGCCTGCACGATCATGTGGTAGATCGCGTTCTGTTCCAGCGTGCCGCGGATCGCCTTGCTGCCCGGGCCACGCGCCCAGATGCCGACGTCTTCACCACCATGCGATTCGGACTTCATCGGCACCAGTGCTTCCTGCATGTAGTCCGGATGCTCGGTGTCGACCTCGCGCAGGTTCGGGCGGCCGTTGGCCGGTTCGAAGCTGCTCGGGTTGTGCGGGTAGCGCTTCGGGCCGGCCGGCTGCTGGTTGCTGCTGCCGGTATGGCCCGGGCCATTGGCGTAGCTCAACGTGGTGTAGGGCTGGCCGGTGCCGTCCAGCGCGTAGTCCAGCTTGCCGGCACCATCTTCGCCGCCCTTGTCCTTCACCTTGCCCAGGATCGGATTGCCGCGTGCCGGGTAGCCGACGAAGTTCAGCGTGTGCGAGTGGTCGGCGGTGACGATGATCAGGGTGTCGTCGGCCGAGGTCAGCTCGTTGGCCACGCGCACCGCGTCGGACAGCGCCACGGTCTCGGTCAGGGCACGGTAGGCGTTGCCGCTGTGGTTGGCGTGGTCGATGCGCGCGCCTTCGATCATCAGCACGTAGCCTTCCTGGTGCTTGGCCAGATTCTTGATGGCTGCCGCCGTCAGTTCGGCCAGGCTCGGCTCACCGCCCGGATCCTGCGGGCGCTCGTACTCGTAGCGCATGTGGTCCGGTTCGAACAGGCCAAGGATGGCCGGCGCATCCGCGGCGGCGGCCAGCTGCTTGCTGTTCCACACGTAGGCGCCCTGCGGGTGCGCCTGCTGCCATTCCTGCACCAGGCTGCGGCCATCCAGGCGCTGGCCGACCTTGTCGTCGTACTCCGGGTCGCGCTCTTCCACCGTGGTGAACTCACCACGGCCGCCGCCGAGGGCGACCAGCGGGCCACGGCCATAGCGCGAGGTCGACAGCAGCTGCTGGGCGATGTCCTTGCAGCCTGCGGCCTTGGCCGCGTCGGTCAGGTCGGTGTCGTTTTCCCAGTTGCGCTCGGGCGAGTGCGCATAGGTGGCGGCCGGGGTGGCATGGGTCAGGCGCGCGGTGGATACCACGCCGGTAGCCAGGCCGGCGCTGTCGGCCAGCTGCAGCCAGGTCAGCAGGCCCTTGGACAGGCTGTCGGCACAGTCGGTGCGGCTGCCGGCACTGACGCCGATCGCACCCATGTGGGTCTTCACGCCGGTGGTGATGGCGGTCATGGTGCCGGCCGAATCGGGGGTCTGCGAATCTGTGTTGTAGGTCTTGCTGAACGCCGTGGCCGGGAAGCGCTCCCAGGACAGCAGGTTCTCTTCGCCGGAGCCGCCCTTCTGCTGGCCTTCGTAGATGCGCGAGGCGGCCACGGTGGTCAGGCTCATGCCGTCACCGAGGAACAGGATGACGTTCCTGGCCTTGCCGGACATCGCGCCGTTGGCGGCGGCCTGGGCGGCGCCGCTGCGGTACCACCACTGCGGTGTCTCGCCGGCCGGGTGGGCGACGGGATCGACGGCGACCTTCAGGCCGGCCGGAGCGGACGCGGGTGCGGTGCTGGCGCAGGCGCCCAGCAGCAGGGTGGTGGCGCAGGCGGCCAACAGGGAGACGGAACGGCGCATGGACGCTGGGATCTCACAAACTGTAACGGGACGTTCATTATGCCCGCCCTCGCAAGGCACGCCGATGACACACTGATTTGCCGGCCGGGCGGTCGTTCCCCAGCCGTTGTTGGGCTATCGTGCCAGCATCCCTTCCTTCCCTCTGGATTGCCTATGAAGCTGGTCTCTGCCTGGCTGCGGATTCCATTCTGGCAGCGCGTGGTCGGTGGCTTCGTGCTCGGCGCGCTGGCCGGCTGGGCGCTCGGCCCGGCCGCGGAAACGTGGTTCGGCCCGCTCGGCGAGCTGTACGTCACCCTGATCAAGATGATCGCGGTGCCGCTGGTGTTCTTCGCGGTCATCAATGCGATCTCGTCGCTGCACGGCCAGAAGTCGATCGCCGCGCTCAGTGGCCGCACCTTCCTGTGGTTCGTGATCACCGCCGCGCTGGCGGTGTGCGTTGGCCTGGCCGTAGGCACGGTGCTGCAGCCCGGCGCGGGTGGCCTGCAGTTGGCGATGGCCAGCAACTATGTGCCGCGCGAAGTGCCCAGCGTGGTACAGGTATTGCTGGACGTGGTGCCGGCCAATGTCTTCTATGCGCTGTCCGGCATCGGCACCAAGGTCAATGCCGCGGGTGAAACCGTGCTGGCCGCCGGCCGTGGCTCGATCCTGCCGGTGATCTTCTTTGCTGGTCTGGTCGGTTTCGCCATCGTCAAGCTGGGCGAGAAGGTGACCGAGGCGCGCAAGCTGGTCGGCCAGATGAGCGACATCATGATCCAGGTGACCCGCTTCGTGCTGGAAGTCACCCCGATCGGTACCTTCGGGCTGATCGCCGGTCTGGTCGGCAGCTACGGGTTCGAGAAGCTGCTGCCGCTGGGTCATTTCGTGCTGGCCCTGTACGTGGCCTGTGCCCTGCACATCGTGGTGGTCTACAGCGCACTGCTGCTGGCGCATGGTCTGAATCCGCTGAAGTTCTTCCGCGGCGCGGCGCCGGGCATGCAGGTGGCCTTCGTCAGCTCGTCCAGCTTCGCCGCGATGCCGGTGGCGCTGCGTTCGATCACCCACAACCTGGGCGTTAACAAGGACTACGGTTCGTTCGCGGTGCCGCTGGGCGCCAGCATCAAGATGGACGGCTGTGGTGCGATCTATCCGGCGCTGTGCGCGGTGTTCATCGCGCAGTACAGCGGTGTGCCGCTGACCCCGGAACAGTACGTGGTGGTGCTGATCGCCTCGGTGCTGGGCAGCTTCGGTACGGCCGGCGTGCCAGGTACCGCGGTGATCATGGCTACGGTGGTGCTGAGCGCGGCCAACCTGCCGCTGGAGACGATCGGCTACCTGTATGCCATCGACCGCATCCTGGACATGATGCGCACGATGACGAACGTGACGGGCCAGATGCTGGTGCCGGTGATCGTGGCCAAGGAGACCGGCCTGCTCGACCAGGCGGTGTATGACAACCCGTCCAGCAACGTGGGCGTGGATGATCCCGACCCGACACCGCCACGCGGCTGAGGTTGCGTGGTGGTGATGGAAGGCCCGCCCTGACCGGCGGGCCTTTTGTTTTGTTCCGGTAGATCCACGCCACGAGGATGGTGGCGGTGCCGACCAAGGTCGGCACCCACCAGGGCAGATGGCGCTGTGCCGACCAAGGTCGGCACCTACCGGGGGCGCAAACAAAAAAGCCGCTGCAGGGCAGCGGCTTCTCGCATCAGGCGGCTCGGTGGCGCCAACCGGTCAGAGGTCGACCCGGCGGGCCTGCATGAACTTGTTGCCCCAGTAGCCACTGAGCAGGGTGTCCACGCGGACGTCCTTGCCGGAGCTCGGTGCGTGCAGGAAGCGGCCATCGCCCACATAGATGCCCACGTGGTCGACGCGGCCCTTGCGGCCGAAGAACACCAGGTCACCAGCGGCCAGCGCGGTGCGGTCGTTGATCAGTTCGGCGTTGTCGTCGTGCGCCATTTCGCGCGAGACGCGCGGCAGCTCGATACCCAGGGCCGAGCGGAACACGTAACCGACCAGGCCACTGCAGTCGAAGCCGCTGTCCGGGTTGCTGCCACCCCAACGGTACGGGGTGCCCAGCAGCGTCATTGCACGGCGCAGCAGCGACTGCACCTTGCCGTTGTCGGCCGCGGTGCCGACAACGCTGCCATTGGCAGCGCTGCTGGTGTCGTAGTTGGCGAGGAGGCGGCTGAGGTCACCGGCCACCACGGCCGAGCGGTCCATCAGCGGAATGGTGTCGTTGGCGGCCAGGTGCGGCAGCAGGGCGGCCAGGGTAGCGCTGGCGGCGGCGTCGACGCGGCTGCGCTGCGGAGCGGCAGCCTCGGCCTTGGCGGCCGGTCGGGCGGTACTCTCGGCCACCGGGGCCGGGGTTGCATCGGAACGGTTCGGAGCAGTCTGCGACCAGGCCGGGAGGCTGGTCAGACACAGTGCCAGGCCAAGCAACAACGGGCGGGCACTGCGTGAAGATACGGAAGTCTGGCCTTCGCTTTTCAGGTCGTCAGTCGTCACGCGTCGGTCACAGGAAAAAAACGATGGGGCATCATGCCCTGTAAAAGCGCGGATAAGTTAAAAATTCCGTTAGTAATCCGTTAGTTTCAAGGTGATGTGCGTCACAGTTTTGAACATATCGCCTGTTCATCTTAGCGAAGGACACGTTTCGCGCCTGTGTAGTGGTCCTTCCAGTAGGGACCGCTGAGCGAGTCCAGCCGCACGGTGCCACCGGTACTCGGCGCGTGCACGAAACGCCCTTCACCTACATAAATGCCAACGTGGGTGACGCTGCCGCGGCTGCCGAAGAACACCAGATCGCCGGTGGCCAGGCGCTGCGGATCGATCTTCGGGCCCTGTACCGCCGCGAGATCGCGCGAAGTACGTGGCAGCTTCAGGTCCAGCATCTCGCGGTAGACATAGGCGACCAGGCCGCTGCAGTCGAAGCCCGAATCGGGGGTGTTGCCGCCATAGCGGTAGGGGGTGCCGACCAGGCTGATGGCGCGCATCAGCACCGAGTTGGCCGCCTCCGGGTTGTCCGGCACGGTCTTCGGCCAGTTCGCCGTAGGCGGGGGAGGTGCAGGTCGGGTGGCCTTGCCACCGCCGCAGGCGGTCATCAGCAGGGGCAGGGCCAGCAGCAGGGCCGGGGCGAGAAGCCGGCGGAGGCCGGACGAAACTGGCGTGATGTGCATGATCTCCGGATAATGCGCCACCTTGGATTGGCCGTCATGATGGCGGCGTCCCCGCCGGGCGACAACCCGCCCCAACCCGCCTGCCTCCGGCAGATCCAGACAGAGTTGCGCATGAAGATCGAAAAAGACCGCGTTGTCCGCTTCCACTACACCGTTTCCGAAGTCGGCCAGGAGCCGATCGAATCGTCCAAGGACCGCGGCGAGCCGCTGGCGATCCTGATCGGCCACGGCAACATCATCCCGGGCCTGGAAAACGCCATGATGGACAAGGAAGCCGGCGCGACCTTCAGCGTCGATGTCAATGCTGCCGACGCCTACGGCGAGCGCCGTGAGGGCCTGTCCCAGCGCGTGCCGAAGAAGCACTTCGGCAACACCAGGCTGGCTCCGGGCCAGCAGGTCGTGCTGCAGACCAACTTCGGCCCGCGTGCGGTGACCGTGCAGAAGGTCGGCATGAGCGTCGTCGACGTTGACCTGAACCACCCGATGGCTGGCAAGGACCTGCACTTCGACGTGGAAATCGTCGATGTGCGCGAAGCCGGCCAGGAAGAGATCGATCACGGCCACGTCCACGGCGACGGTGGTCACCACCACTGATCGCAGCGCGATCGTGATGTCAGCAACGGCCCGCTTCGGCGGGCCGTTGCGTTTCTGGAACACGGCGCGCCCATCCACGGCGTGCGGGCCGACGGCATAATGACGGACCTGCCCGACGGATGCCCCGTGAACGCCGCTTCTCCTTCCCTGCAGCCGATGGCCTCCGGCGAACGCATCGCCGTGCTGGACGTGCTGCGCGGTGCCGCGCTGCTGGGCATCCTGCTGATGAACATCGAGGCCTTCAGCGGGCCGCTGGACCTGGCGTTCACCGGCATCGACGTGCACTGGCATGGCATTGACTACTGGGCCGATGCCTTTGTCTATGTGTTCGTGCAGGGCAAGTTCTTCACGCTGTTCTCGCTGTTGTTCGGCGCCGGCTTTGCGGTGATGGCGCAACGCGCCGAGCTGGCTGCGCGTGATTTCACCCCGTTCTACCTGCGTCGCAGTGCCGGTCTGCTGCTGATCGGCCTGTGCCATGCAGTGCTGGTCTGGTCGGGCGACATCCTGGTGCTGTACGCGCTGATCTCGCTGCCGCTGCTGGCCTGCCGGGAGGCGCCGCGCAGCTGGCTGCCGTGGATGGGCGCGACGGTCTACCTCGGCGGCGTGGCGATGATGCTGCTGGTCGGCGCGATGGTGTCGATGGCCTCTGCGGACGAGGTGCGGGAAATGCTCACCGAGGCGCAGCAGGGCATCGATCTGCAGCGCCAGGTGTACGGGCACGGCAGCTGGATGCAGGCCACCGTCCAGCGGGTGAATGAGTTCGGCGCGTCGATGGGGGCGCTGCTGATCACCGGTCCGGAGGTGCTTGGCATGTTCCTGATCGGCAGCTGGTTTGCCGGCAGCGGCGCGTTGGCCACACCGGAGCGCTTCCCGCGGTTGTACGCGGTGTTGCGTTGGGTGGCGCTGCCCCTCGGCCTGCTGGTCACGCTGCTGGGTGTTGCCTGGAAACCGTATCTGGCGCCGGGCGCCTACGATCTGCCGGTGACGGCGGCGATGGCGCTGGTGACGATCGGCGGCCTGCCGATGTGCCTGGGCTACCTGGCCTGGATCGTGCACTGGCGCGCGCGGCTGGGCTGGCTGGCGCCGGTCGGGCGCATGGCGTTGACCCATTACCTCGGCCAGTCCCTGCTGTGCACCTGGTTGTTCTATCACTACGGCCTGGGCGCGTTCGAAATGATGCCACGCAGCGTGCAGCTGCTGTTCGCGCTGCTGCTGTTCACCGTGCAGCTGGGCATCTCGCACGCTTGGCTGCGCCACTTCCGCTTTGGGCCGATGGAATGGCTGTGGCGCGCGATGACCTACCGGCAGTGGCCGCCGATGCGGCGCGGAGCCGGGCAGGGCTGATCGATGCTGGGCGCGCGCGAGGATGTGATCGTGGTGGGCGCCGGTGCCATCGGTCTGGCCGCCGCGCTCGCACTGCGTGCGCAGGGGCGGCAGGTGCGTGTGATCGATCGTGGCCGCATTGGTGCGGCAACCTCGCACGGCAACTGCGGCACCGTTACTCCCAGCCATGCACCTCCACTGGCTGCGCCTGGCGTGCCACTGCGCGCATTGCGCTGGATGCTCGATCCGCGTGCGCCGCTGTATGTGCGCACCCGCCTGGATCCGGTGCTGTGGCGCTGGTTGCTGCAGTTCGGTGCACGCTGCAACACGCGTGACTGGCTGCAATCCACGCGGGCACGGGGTGCATTGCTGAACGACTCGCGGCTGCGCCTGGCCGATTGGGTGCAGGCGCATGCACTGGAGTGCGAGTTCGATACGCGCGGGCTGGACTATGTGTTCGGCGATGCGCGCAACTTCGACCACTACGCGGCCGAGTGCGAAGCACTGAACAGGCAGGGTATCGCCACGGCCTGCATCGACGGGGCCGGCTACGCACGTGCCAATCCGGCCTTCCACGACCGCCTGGCCGGCGCGATCCACTTTCCCGGTGATGCGCAGCTGCGGCCGGACCGCTACACCGCGGAGCTGGCACGTGTACTGCGCGCGCAGGGCGTGGTGATCGACGAGCAGAAGGACGTGCAGGGCTTCAGCGACGATGCACACGGGGTACGCGTGCAGGTCGGTGGGCAGGCCCTGCGGGCACGTGAGCTGGTGCTGGCCACCGGCCCGTGGTCGCGCGACTGGGCACGGCAACTGGATCTGCGCGTGCCGATCCAGCCCGGCAAAGGCTACTCGCTGACCTGGTCGCGACCGGCGCAGGTGCCACAGCGTCCGGTGGTGCTGAAAGACCATTCCGTGTTCGTGATCGCCTGGCGCGAAGCGCTGCGGCTGGGCGGCACCATGGAATTCGCCGGTGCCGATCCGCAGCTGCGCACGGCCCGCCTGCAGGCTTTGCAGCAGGCCGCCGACCACTACCTGCGCGCGCCACGCGGTGCGCAGCTGCAGGAGCAGTGGTGCGGGTGGCGCCCCATGAGCGTGGACGACGTGCCGTTGATCGGCCGCGCACCCGCGCATCCTCACGTCTGGCTTGCGGCGGGGCATGGCATGCTCGGCATCAGCATGAGCGCCGGCACCGGCCAGCTGATTGCCGATCTCGTCTGCGGCCGCACACCAGCGATCGATCCTGCCCCTTACCGACCCGAGCGATTCCGATGAGCACTGCACCCTATGATTACGACCTGATCGTCCTTGGCGGTGGCTCCGCCGGCCTGGCCGGTGCGATCCGCGCGGCGCAGCATGGCAAGCGCGTGGCGATGCTGGAGCCCGGCGAGCTGGGCGGTACCTGTGTCAACGTTGGCTGCGTGCCGAAGAAGGCGATGTGGCTGGCGGCCGACCTGCACGAGCGCATCGGCCTGGCCAATGCGATGGGCTTCGATGTCGAGGCACGCCCGTCGTTGTCGTGGAAGGAGCTGGTGATCCATCGCCAGGCCTACATCAGCAACATCCACACCAGCTACCACAAGCGCCTGGATGAAACCGGCGTGGTGCGCATTCCGGCGCGCGGCCATCTGCTCGATGCGCATACCGTCGCCTGCAGCGATGGCGTGCGTTACAGCGCCGAACACATCCTGATCGCCACCGGCGCGCACCCGCTGCGCCCGGATGTTCCCGGTGCCGAACTGGGCCTGGTTTCCGATGACTTCTTCGATCTGCGCGCGGCACCGGCCGAGGTCGCGATCATCGGCGGTGGCTACATTGCAGTGGAACTGGCCGGCCTGCTGCAGGCGCTGGGCAGCAGGGTGAGCCTGCTGGTGCGCGGAAAGCGCTTGCTGGAACGCTTCGATTACGAGCTGACCGACCAGCTGGCCGAGAACCTGAAACAGCAGGGCGTGCGCATCCATTTCGACTACCGCCTGCGCGAACTGCAGCGCGAGGGCGAACGCGTGCGTGCGTTCGGCCATGACGGCCCGCTCGACACCGTGTTTGATGCAGTGTTCTTCGCCACCGGCCGGCGCGGCAACAGTCGTGACCTGGGCCTGGAAGCGCTGGGCATCGGCATCGGCGAGCACCAGCAGGTGGCGGTGGACGAATGGCAGACCACCAGCGTGCCGAGCGTGCATGCGGTCGGCGACATCGCCGGCAAAGTCGGCCTGACCCCGGTGGCGGTGGCCGCATCGCGGCGCCTGATGGACCGCCTGTTCGGCGGCCGCCCGCAGTCGAAGATGGATTATGAGAACGTGGCCAGCGTGGTGTTCTCGCACCCGCCACTGGGCGCGGTGGGCATGAGCGAGGAAGAAGCACGCGCCCGTTTCGACCAGGTGAGCGTGTACCACAGCCGCTTCCGCCCGATGCTGCAGGCGCTTGCCAACGGTACCCAGCGCAGCCTGTTCAAGATGGTCTGCGTGGGCCCGGAAGAGCGGGTGGTAGGCATCCATCTGCTGGGTGAAGCGGCCGACGAGATCCTGCAGGGCTTCGCGGTGGCGGTGAAGATGGGCGCGACCAAGGCCCAGTTCGACGATACCGTGGCGATCCACCCGACCTCGGCCGAGGAAGTGGTGCTGATGCGCTGAGCCCGCAGTTGTAGAGCCGAGCCTATGCTCGGCTGCATTCCGTGCAGGCATGGTGCAGCCGAGCGCAGGCTCGGCTCTACAGGGCACCGGGCGCCTCCATGCGACAATGACGGCCCCCACGCCTTTCCGGGCCGCCCTATGCGGCCCGCCGTCGTCCTGATGTCCAGCCCCACTTCCCGTATCGCAACCGCTTCCCCCCGCATCGCGCTGAGTGGAATCGGCCTGGCCGCGATCGGTGCCATCACCGCCTCCGGCAAGGCGATCATCGTCAAGCTCGGCCTGCGTCATGGCGTCGATGCCACCACGCTGCTCGCGCTGCGCATGCTGATGGCGCTGCCGCTGTTCGTACTGATGGCACTGTGGGCCGCGCGCCGGGCCACGCCGCTGTCCTGGGCCGACCGCGCCCGCGTGCTGTGGCTGGGCTTCACCGGCTACTACCTGTCCAGCCTTCTCGATTTCCAGGGCTTGCAGTACATCAGCGTGACCCTTGAACGGCTGATCCTTTACTTGAACCCTACCCTGGTGCTGCTGATCAATGTGCTGCTGGCGCGCCAGCGGCCCGGACGCTGGCAGATCGGTGCGTTGGTGCTGAGCTATCTGGGCGTGCTGCTGGCCTTCGGGCATGACCTGCAGCGCGAGGGCGGGCAGATCATCGTCGGCAGCCTGCTGGTGCTGGGCAGTGCGCTCAGCTACGCGCTGTACCTGTTCGGCAGTGGGCAGGTGGTCGCGCGCATCGGTGCGGTACGCCTGACCGCCTACGCCAGCTGCGTGGCCAGCGTGCTGGTGCTGCTGCACTTCGCGGTGACCCATCCACTGCCGCTGCTGTGGCAGGCGCCGGCGCCAGTGCAGTGGCTGTCGCTGGTCAATGCCACCGTGTGCACGGTGCTGCCGGTACTGGCGATCATGCTGGCGGTGCAGCGCGTGGGTTCGTCGCTGGCCGCGCAGGTCGGTATGCTGGGCCCTGTTTCCACCATCGTGATGAGCCTATGGCTGCTCGACGAACCGATGGGGCCGGCGCAGATCGCCGGCACCGTGCTGGTGCTGATCGGCGTACTGCTGGTGACCCGCCTGCGGCGCTGACGCCGGAGCAGGCGCGTGCGCGCATCCTGGCGGTGATCCGCGCGATCCCGGCGGGGCAGGTGATGGGCTATGGCCAGGTGGCGATGCGTGCCGGCCTGCCGGGGCGTGCGCGCTTGACCGCACGCATCCTCGGCCAGAACGACGATCCCGACCTGCCCTGGCATCGCGTGCTGCGTTCGGATGGGCGAATTGCCATGGAAGAAGGGTCGGCCGGCTGGCGCGAGCAGTCACAGCGGCTGCGCGCCGAGGGCGTGGTGGTGGAGAACGGCCGGGTGCGGATGCCGGCCACCGATCCAGCCGCGGCGCTGGATGCTGCCGTGTGGGGCCCGGGCTGAGCACCGCTGGCGACTGAACAGGCCACGCCTGCGGGTCGCCAACAAGACACGGTGCTGCGGCTATGATGGAGGCCGTTCCATGCCGGTGCTCCCATGTTCCCGCGACTGCCTACCGTCACCAAGGCCCTGCTGATCGCCAACGCGATCCTGTTCCTGCTGCAGCAGCCGTTCCTGCTCGGCATGCAGACCTTCGAGCCGTTCATGCTGCAACCGCTGCAGCAGGGCTTCGATGCGTTCTCGCCGGGCGGCAACTTCCAGCCGTGGCAGCTGCTGACCTATGGCTTCCTGCATGGCAGCTTCGGCCACCTGTTCTTCAACATGCTGGCAGTCTTCATGTTCGGCGCGCCGCTGGAGCAGACCTGGGGCGAGAAACGCTTCCTGCTGTACTACCTGGTCTGCGTGGCCGGTGCCGGTGTCTGCCAGTTGCTGGTGGGTACGTTGCTGGAGAATCCGGCCACGGTGCTGGGCGCTTCCGGCGGAGTGTTCGGCCTGTTGCTGGCCTACGGCATGCTGTTCCCGAACCAGCGGGTGATGCTGCTGTTCCCACCGATCCCGATGAAGGCGCGAACCTTCGTGATCCTGTTCGGCGTGGGTGAGCTGGTGCTGGGCATGACCGGCTGGCAGCCGGGCGTGGCCCACTTCGCGCATCTGGGCGGCATGCTGTTCGGCTGGCTGCTGATCCGCTACTGGCGAGGGCAATCGCCGTTCAACAAGCGCCGACCGCCCGGCCCGCCGAAGCGCCCGAACCATCTGCGCAGCGTCAAATGATCCGAAGGATCATTTGACGCGGTAGGTGCCAACCTTGGTTGGCACGCCTTGTCCCACGCGGGTAGGTGCCAACCTTGGTTGGCAATCATCCCTGTTGTTTCGTACCAACCAAGGTTGGTACCCACCAACGGCAGGTCATGCATGCGGCGGGTACGCGCGCATCCACGCACGGCGTGGATCTACAGATCCTGTAACACCACCTGCGCGGCATTGTGCCCGGGCGCACCCGTGACGCCACCACCGGGGTGGGTACCCGAACCACACAGGTACAACCCGGGCAGGGCACCGCGATAGCCGGCCTGGCCAACCATCGGCCGTGCCGAGAACAACTGGTGGGCACTGAGCGCGCCGTGGAAGATGTCGCCACCGACCAGGCCGAAGGTGCGCTCCAGATCAAGCGGCGACAACACCTGCCGACCGAGGATGCTGACAGCGAAACCCGGCGCATACCGTTCAACGGTAGCGATCATCAGATCGGCGACTGCTTCACGATGATCATCCCAGTGACGCCCGTCGGGCAGCACCGGCGCCACGTGCTGGCAGAACAGGCTGGCCACATGCTGTCCGGGCGGCGCCAGCGAATCGTCCAGCGTGCTGGGAATCAGCATTTCCACGATCGGCTCGCGTGACCAGCCATCGCGGCGCGCATCCAGCCAGGCGCGGTCCATGTAGTCCAGGCTGGGCGCCATGATGATGCCGGCGCTGAGGTGATCGCCGGGGCCGGGCAGGGCGCGGAAGTCCGGCAGCCGCGACAGCGCGAGGCTCATCCGGAACGTCCCGGAGCCGCAGCGCCAGTGTGCCATCCGCTCGCGCGTCGCCGCCGGTACCTGCGCCGGTTCCAGCAACTGCTCGTACAGCAGCTTGGGGTTGACGTTGGCGACTACGGCGCGTGCGCGCAGGATTTCGCCGTTGGCCAGTTCCACTCCCACGACGCGGCCCTGTTCGGTCAGTACCCGTTGCACGCCGGCATCCACGCGCAGTTCGGCTCCGGCCTCGCGCGCCGCGCTGGCAATCGCCTGGCTGATCGCGCCCATGCCGCCGATTGCATGGCCCCAGGCACCCTTCACGCCATTGCACTGGCCGAACACGTGGTGCAGCAGCACGTAGGCGCTTCCGGGCGTGTAGGGGCTGGCATAGTTGCCGACGATGCCATCGAAGCCGAACAGCGCCTTGATCGGCGCGCTCTCGAACCAGCGGTCCAGGTACTCAGCCGCTGAAAGCGTGAACAGGTCCAGCAGTTCCTGGCGCAGCGAAGCATCCAGCGTTGCCAGTTCGCGGCCGAGACGGCCCATCTGCCACAGCGCGGGCAGGGCACGCCAGCCGCCGGCCACGCCGACGTCCGGGGGGGCGCGCAGGGCCCACGCACGCAGCACGTCGGCGAAGATCTCCAGGCGTGCTTCATACGCTGGCAGCGCCTGCGCATCGCGTTCGGAGAATTTCGCGACCTCGGCCTGGGTGCGGCCGGGCGCCGACAACAGGTAGCGGCCGTCCGGCAATGGCAGGAAGTTGTTGACCGGGCGCGCGACAATGCGCAGCCCATGCGCCTGCAACTGCAGGTCGTCGATCACCTTCGGCTGCAGCAACGACACCGTGTACGACGCCACCGAGTTGCGGAAGCCGGGATGGAATTCCTCGGTGACCGCGGCGCCGCCGAGCACGCCACGCCGTTCGAGCACCAGCACCTGTTTGCCGGCGCGTGCCAGATAGGCTGCACAGACCAACCCGTTGTGGCCGCCGCCGACGATGAGTGCATCCCAGGTCATCAGCACCTCTGAAGAAAGCGGGCGGAGGGGATTGCGTTGCAATCAGCATCTGATCACAGACCCGTGCGGGAAGCGATTTAA
Source organism: Stenotrophomonas maltophilia group sp. Smal32 (assembly GCF_030237085.1). Classification (NCBI taxonomy): domain Bacteria; kingdom Pseudomonadati; phylum Pseudomonadota; class Gammaproteobacteria; order Lysobacterales; family Lysobacteraceae; genus Stenotrophomonas; species Stenotrophomonas maltophilia group sp. Smal32. The sequence continues at coordinate 22,452 of NZ_JASJSI010000042.1, read as the reverse complement.
TTCCCTCCGCCCCCTTTTTGGATCGCGGCTTCGATGGTGGCGATGTCGATCTTCTTCATCGGCATCATCGCGTTGAAGGCGCGCTTGGCCAGTGCCTTGTCCTTGCTGGTCACTGCTTCGATCAGCATGCGCGGGCTGATCTGCCAGGAGATGCCCCAACGGTCCTTGCACCAGCCGCATTGGCTCTCCTGGCCCCCGTTGCCGACGATCGCGTTCCACAGGCGGTCGGTCTCGGCCTGATCCTCGGTCTGGATCTGGAAGGAGAACGCTTCGCTGTGCTTGAACGCGCTGCCGCCGTTGAGGCCGACGCAGGGAACGCCGCAGACAGTGAATTCGACGGTCAGAACGTTGCCTTCCTTGCCGTCGGGGTAGTCGCCCGGCGCGTGATGCACGGCGGTGACCGCGCTGTCGGGCAGGAGGCTGGCATAGAAGGTGGCGGCCTCGAGCGCGCCATTGTCGTACCAGACACAGATCGTGTTCTTGTGTGCCATGTCGGGGCTCTACGTTGGACGAAGCCACAGCGATAGCACGGCCGCTGTTAACCCGGGATCTGTATCACGGCCAACGGAGACAGGGTGGGGGAGCCGGCCGAAAGCGGCTGCAAGTCTCTGATTGTTAAATAAAACATGAATGAGCTTCATGTTTGTGTCGAAATTTTTCCTTTAATTTCAATTGGTTGTTTTTGTTCAGCTGCCATTGCAAATTAAGAATTGATGAAATTAATATTTGGTTCAGCTGCAAGGAACTGTCGCTTCCATGCAGCAATTCTGCAATCGCAGCCTGATCTTCATCGAATCAAGGAAACTCCATGACCAGCAGCAAGCACGTCGCAAGGCTGAAGCGCACCGCCTTGGCGGTCGTCCTGACTTCTTTCATTGGCGCCGCCGCCGCTCAGAGCACGACCGGTTCGTTGTACGGCAGCGCGCCCGCCGGTACGACCATCGTGGTTCAGAGCGACACGGGCCTGAAGCGCTCGGCGACCGTCGACAGCAATGGCCGCTACAACCTCGGCTCGCTGCCGGTGGGCAAGTACACCATCATCCAGCAGCGTGACGGCCAGACTGTCGAGCAGCGCGAGAATGTGCTGTTGAAGGTTGGCGTTGGCACCGAGGTGTCGTTTGCCGGTGGCGCCAGCGCCGCCACCACACTGGAGGCAGTGAACGTCGTTGCAGCGAATGTGCCGAAGATCGATGTCACCAACACAGTATCCAAGTCGGTCATCACATCCGAGCAGCTGGACGTGTTGCCTTTGGGGCGCAGTGCCGAAGCCATCGCACTGCTGGCGCCAGGTGTTGTCTCGGGCAGTGGCGCGTTCAGCAATGGCTCGCGTTCGGTGCTGTCCTTCGGCGGCTCCAGTGTCACTGAGAATGCCTACTATCTGAACGGCTTTCTGGCCAACAATCCGCTCAGCAATCTGGGTGGTATCAGCCTGCCATACGGGTCGATCGACCAGCAGGAAACGTTCATGGGCGGTTACGGAGCGGGATACGGGCGCTCCACCGGCGGCGTGATCAACCAGCTCGGCAAGCGCGGCACCAATGAATGGCATTTCGGCGTGCAGGCTACCTGGGCGCCGGATTCGCTGTCGGCTTCTGCGGCCACTGTCATCTATCCCAATCGCCAGCTGCCCAATGGATACAGCTACACCGATGACTCGTTGCCTGGCTCGCTCTATCGCTACCGCAAGGATGATGTCGCCACGCGTACCACCTACAGTGGCTACGCCAGTGGCCCGCTGATCGAGGATCGCCTGTTCATCCACCTGGCTGCGGAAAAGGACCGCACCGAAGGTGTGTCCACGAACAGCTCTGCAGCAACGCAGCAGGTGCGCAACCACTACACCATCGATGCGCCGAAGTTCTATGGAAAGATCGACTGGAACATCAACGATAGCAACACGCTGGAATACACCCGTGTGCAGAACACCGATCGCAACGGTGGCTACTACCGATCGTTCGATTACGAGGACCTGGCCGAAGGTGATCGCACCGGCACGTTCCCGAACACCACGAAGCTCAAGGACGACTTTGACATCTTCAAGTACACCGGCTACCTGAACGATGACCTGACCCTGAGTGCGGTATGGGGTCGTAGCAAGGAGAGCAATCTGGAGTCGAATCCGCTGGATACGGCCAACCCCTATCTCAGCAGCCCGGGCAATCAGGATCCGTCCATTACCGGTGGCCGCCCCATCCGCAATGACCAGTCGGCGCTCTATACCAAGTCGTCCGATGCGGGCAGCAAGACCCGAGGTCTGCGTGTAGACCTGCAGTACCGTATCGGCAACCACGAGCTGACTGGTGGCATCGACAACATGTACTTCCAGGGGCATAACGAAGGCCAGGCGATGACCGGGCCGGGGTACGCCTGGATCTATGGCCGTGTCGATCCGGCCTCGTCGCCGAATCCGGGCTTTGACATCACCCCGCCGGGCGGCAATGGCTACTTCGTGCAGAAGTACATCTTCTCCACGACCACCAGCATGTCGGTCAAGCAGAAGGCCTACTATCTGGAGGACCGTTGGCAGGTCACGCCGAACTGGTTGGTGACCCTCGGCATCCGCAATGACAAGTTCACCAACTACAACAGCGCGGCCAAGCCTTACGTCGACAGCGGTGACCAGTGGGCGCCGCGTCTGGGCGCGAGCTGGGACGTGTTTGGCGATTCGTCGCTGAAGGTGTTCGCCAACCTGGGCCGTTACTACCTGGCGTTGCCCAACAGCGTTGCCATTCGTGGTGCGTCCGCCTCGACGTTCACCCGCGAGTACTTCACCTATAGCGGAATTGATGCCAACGGCAACCCGACCGGGTTGACCGCTCTGGGCCCGGGCCCGGTGTCAGCCAACAATGAATATGGCCAGACCCCTGATCCGTTGTCGATTGCGCCGACCGACCTGAAGTCGCAGTACCAGGACGAGCTGATCCTTGGCTTCGAGAAGACGCTGGGCGAGCGCTGGAGCTCCGGTGCCAAGTTCACCTATCGTCGCCTGCAGACGGCCATCGACGATACCTGTGACTCCGATCGCATCCATGACAAGCTTGCCGCGATGGGCGTCGACGACAGCAATCTCGATGTCCCGGGCTGTGTGATCTTCAATCCGGGCAAGACCAATACCTTCATGATCCGGCACGCGGATGGTTCGGGTTACACGCCGGTGCAGATGAGCTCCGCCGACTGGGGTTACGGCAACAAGAAGGCCAAGCGTGACTACATCGCCGTCGATCTGTTCATCGAGCACCCGCTGAGCGACAAGTGGTACGGACGTCTGGATTACACCTGGTCGCGCAGCTTCGGCAATACCGAAGGCCAGGTGAAGTCGGATATCGGCCAGGATGACGTCTCCAAGACCCAGGACTGGGATGCCGCGGCACTGATGGAATACGCGGGCGGCTATCTGGCGAACGACCGTCGTCACCAGCTGAAGGGCTATGGCGCCTATATGTTCAACGACGAGTGGTCGGCGTCGGCCACCCTGCGGATCATGTCGGGAGCGCCGAAGAGCTGCCTGGGCTACTACGGCACCGATGAGAGTGATCCGCTGGGCTACGACGCTGCCTATCACTATTGCGGTGGCAAGCCGTCGCGCCCGGGTGACGCAGGCCGGCAGCCCTGGACGACCCGCCTGGATCTGGGCGTGATGTATCGCCCTTCGTTTGCCGATCACAAGCTGGCTTTCAGCCTGGATGTTTTCAATGTGCTGAACCAGCGTCGTGCCGTGCAGTCTGACGCGGTCTATGAAGATGGCCCCTATACGGTGTCCAACACCTACGGCATGGGTACCTACTTCAGCGCACCTCGTTCGGTTCGTGTCAGTGCGTCCTACGACTTCTGATCGCAGCACCTGATCGATCTCTCCAGAAAACGACCTGGACCCCGGCCATGCCGGGGTTCCTTTTTTGGGTCGCCAGGCGAAAAAAAGGGCGCCCGAAGGCGCCCTCTGCATTACCCGTTGCAGCAGCTAGCTCAGCGCCAGACCTTGATCTGCTCGGCTTCGCTGCGCTGCATCGGCTGGCCGGCCTTGCAGCTGAAGGTGGCACCGAATGCCGGCAGGTTGGCCAGCGTGCCGTTGCTGCGCCACAGGCCCGGCGCACGGATGTCGGCGGTCAGGCGACGCACGGCCTCGTTCGGCGACAGCTGCTGCGCCCACAACGCCGACCACGCGCGGAAGAAGCCCTGCTGCTGTGCCTGCTTGGCTTTCGGCTCCTGCGCGGTGTACGCGGCCCAGGCCAGTTCCAGGCCGGCGATGTCGGCCAGGTTCTCTTCCTGGGTGAGCGTGCCGTTGACCTTGGCACCCTTCACGCCCGGGAAGTCGTAGGCGCTGTACTGCGCGGCCACGCGATTGCCGAGCAGGGTCCAAGCGGTCTTGTCTGCCGGAGTCCACCAGCTGCGCAGTTCGCCCTTGGCGTCGACCAGCGCGCCCTTGGCATCGATCGCGCGGGTCAGCTCATGGCCGACCAGGCCACCGAAGCTGCCGAACTTGTCGGCGGCGTCGGCCTTGGCGTTGAACACCGGGCCCTGCAGGATCGCAGCGGTGACGATCAGGCGGTTCTGCGCCAGATCATAGGCCAGCGACGGCTGCTGCGGCAGCACGTCCCAGCGACGGTCAGCGTTGCCCTTGCCGATGCGCTTCATTTCCTCGCGATGGCGCCAGGTCGAAGCAATCAGCATGTTGCCGCCGAAGGAACCACGGCCCATCGGCTGCACGCTGTAGTCCAGGTCGCGCAGCGGGGTGCCGATCTCGATCTTCAGCGCGGCCAGCTTGGCCTGCGCTTCGGTCTTGGCTTCGGCACTCATCCAGCTGCTGTTCTTGACCGCCTCGATCTGCACTTCGCGCACCTTGTCGACGATCCATGCGGCCTGGCGACGATCTTCTGCCGACAGGTAACGGGCGGCGTATTCGCGGCCGAGCATCGGGCCGGCGGCCACGTTGATCGCCTCCAGCACATCTTCCCAACGCTGCGGCGGCAGCGTTTCGCCACGCAGCACGCGGCCACGGAATTCAAACTCGGCGTCGCGGTAGGCCTTGGACAGATACGGCGCCATCGAGTCGCCCACGCGCCAGCGCAGGTAGGCCTTCCACTGGTCCGGCTTGAGCTTGGTGACCATGCCGTCGAGCTGCTTGAACAGGCCCGGGTCGGCCAGCGAGACCAGGTCGTCGTCCACGCCCTGGGCCTTCAGGAAGGCATCCAGCTGCAGGTTGCGGTAGCGGCTGTTGAGCTCCTTGGTGGAGATCGGTGCGTAGTTGTTGAACGGGTTGTTGATGCCGGCCAGCGACTGCGCGTTGCGCGCCAGTTCGGTTTCCAGCGCGATCACCGATTGCGACTCGGCATCCAGCTTGGCGGCCGGAGTGCCGGTCAGTGCCAGGATCTGCTTGACGTAATTGCGGTAGCGGACCATCAGCGCGACGGTGTCGGCGTCGGTGCGGGTATAGAACGCCGGGTCCGGCAGGCCCATGCCACCCTGCATGAAGTAGCCGATGTGGCGGTCCAGCGCCTTCAGGTCCACGTCCGGGCCGAAGTTGAAGGCCACCGGGATGCCGACCTGGTGCAGCGCGGCGATCGAGGCCGGCACGTCCTTGGCTTTCTTGATGGCGTTGATGCGGGTCAGCAGCGGGGCGATCGGATTGGAACCGTCGGCTTCCACGGCGGCTTCGTCCAGGCCGCTGGCCCAGAAGTCGCCCAGTAGTTTCTGCACGTTGCCCTGCGGCGCCTTCATCGCTGCGTCGAGCAGTTCACGCTGCTGCTGACGGCTGCGGTCGACCAGCTGGCCGAGCGCGGTGGTGGCACCGGTCTGTGGCACCGGATTGGCCTTCAGCCAGCCTGCGTTGGTGGCGTCATAGAAGTCGCTGCACTGGGCACTGACAGCCGGGGCGCGGGCGGCCTTCTTCTTGGCGGCGGCGAACGCATCGTGGGTCGGGACCAGGGTCGCCAGGCTGATGCCCAGGGCGATGGCAAGCGGACGGAAATTGGGCATGTGGAACGAATCCGTGATGGATTGAGGGCGCGCGCACTATAGCAAGCCGGGCATGGACGCGGCATGCACGCATCACGCTGCTTTCGCCGGCCAGGGTCGGCCGCTACCGGGGAGCGCCGAGATCAGTGGATCCACGCCATGCGTGGATGAAAAGCACCCCGGAAAAACAAAGGCCCGGGAATTCCCGGGCCTCTGCAGGTCTGCAACAGCGTCAGCCGTGGCTTACCAGATCACCACCTGCTGGTCGCCGCTGCGGGCCATCGGCGAACCGGCCTTGCACTGGAAGGCGGCCGCGAAGGTCGGCAGGTTCGACGGCGCACCCATGGCGCGGAACTGCGCCGGGGCGTGCGGGTCGGTCGCCAGGCGGACCTTGGCGTTTTCCGGGGTGTACTTGGTGCGCCACACGGTGGCCCAGTTGAAGAAGAAGCGCTGGTCGCGGGTGAAGCCGTCCACCTTCGCGTCTTCCTTGCCTGCGCTGGCCTTCTGCAGTGCGTCGTAAGCGGTGGCCAGGCCGCCCAGGTCGGCGATGTTCTCGCCCAGGGTCAGGTGGCCGTTCACCGCCTGGCCGTCGACCTTGTACTGGTCGAACTGCTTGACCAGCTTGCCGGTCAGGCCTTCGAAGTTCTTCTTGTCAGCGGCGGTCCACCAGTCTTCCATGTTGCCGGTCGGCCCGAATCGTGCACCCTGGTCGTCGTAACCGTGGGTCATTTCGTGGCCGATCACCGCGCCGATGCCGCCGTAGTTCAGCGCGTCGTCGGCCTTCGGATCGAAGAACGGCGGCTGCAGGATGGCGGCCGGGAACACGATCTCGTTCTGCAGCGGGTTGTAGTAGGCGTTGACCGTCTGCGGGGTCATGCCCCACTCGGTCTTGTCCACCGGCTTGCCGATCTTGGACAGGTTGAACTTGTAGTTGAACTCGTTGGCCGCGCGCACGTTGCCCAGGAAGCTGTCGCGCTGGGTCTGCAGGCCCGACCAGTCACGCCACTTGTCCGGATAGCCGATCTTCGGGGTGAAGGTTTCCCACTTGGCGATGGCCTTGGCCTTGGTTTCATCGCTCATCCAGCTCAGGCCCTGGATGCGTTCCTTCAGCGAGGCGGCCAGGTTCTTCACCAGTTCTTCCATCTTCGCCTTGGCTTCCGGCGAGAAGGCCACCTTCACGTACAGCTGGCCGAAGGCTTCACCTGCGTCGTTCTCGATGGTGCCCAGCACGCGCTTCCAGCGCGGCTTCTGTTCCTTCTGGCCGTTGAGGGTCTTGCCGTAGAACTCGTAGTTCTCCTGCACGAAGGCGTCGGCCAGGTACGGCGAGGCGCTGTCCACGGTGTGGAAGCGCAGGTAGGCACGCCACACAGACGGATCGGTGTCGCCCAGCGCCTTGCTCACTTCCTCATGGAAGGCCGGCATGGCCAGCGAGAACTTCTCCGGTGCGGCCACGCCCTGCGACTTGAAGAACTCGGTCCAGCTGAAGTTCGGGGTCAGCTTGTCGGCGTCGGCCAGGGTGACCGGGTTGTAGTACAGCTCGACGTTGCGCGACAGTTCGACGCGCGACTTGGAGGCCTTGGCCAGGCGGGTCTCGAACCTGACCACTTCCTCGGCCTGCTTGGCAGCGTCGGCAGCGGCAACACCAGACAGCTCCAGCACCTTGGCGACGTGTGCCTGGTAGGCCTTCAGCTTGTCGGCGTTCTTGGCGTCGGTGTAGTAGGTGCTGTCCGGCAGGCCCAGGCCGCCCTGGCTGGCGTAGGCCATGTTGACGGCCGAGTTCTTGAAGTCGGCTTCAGCGCCGAAGCCGAACAGGACGTTGTCACCCTTGGCGGCGCTGGTGCGCAGGTAGTTGGCAATGGCCGCCTTGTCCTGCAGCCCATCGATCGCGGTCAGGTCGGCCTTCAGCGGCTCGATGCCCTGGGCGTTGATCTTGGCCTCGTCCATGCCGGTGGCCCACAGGTCGCCGACGATCTTCTCGATGTGGTTCGGGGTCTTCACCTGTGCCACCTGCTCGGCCAGCTGGTGCTGCACGGCCACCGAGCGCTCGTCGAGGATGGTGAAGGCGCCCCAGCTGGTGCGGTCGCCCGGGATTTCATTGGCGGCCAGCCACTTGCTGTTGACGTAGTCGCCGAAGGCGCCGCAGGCGTCCTTGCTGGTATCGAGGTCGCTGGGCTGGAAGGCGTTGTAGGCCGGCAGCTTGCTCTCGTCCAGGGTGTAATTGGTGGCTTCGGCGGCAGCCGGCGTGGAGGCGGTGGCGTCCTTGGCCGGGGTTTCGTTCTTGCCGCAGCCAACCAGCGCGGCCGAAACGGCCAGGGTCAGCAGCACGATCTTGGGAGTACGGGTCACTTTGATGGCCTCCAGGCCGAGTGAGTCAGGGAAGGGCCGCAGGGACGGCCGTGGGCCGAACGATACGCCGCCGGCCTGCCCTGCAAGGGTGTCGAAGGTCATGGCCGGGCGCAAGGGCCAGAACGAGCAAGGGCGCCCGGTGGGGCGCCCTTGCCTGGGTAACGCATCGATTACAGGCCGCCGCCGCCGCAGCCCTTGCCCAGGTAGTCGTCGATCAACCTGAGCTGGTCGCCCATGATCGCGCGGGTCCAGGCCGGCCCATGCGCATAGTCGGCGATGGCGTGGAACTCGACCGGCTGCCCCGAGCCCTTGGCCTTGTTCACGAACCACTCCGACTGCTCGATGGGAACCGTACGATCGCGGTCACCGTGGTAGACCATCAGCGGAATCTTCATCTCTCTCGCCTTGTCCAGCGGGTTCAGGCCCGCCACGGTCGGTGCCTGTGCCTGGCGGAAGAACGGATTGGTATAGAAGCGCGACCAGATCTTCTTGATGTCCGAGACGCCGGCACCGGCAATGGCGCATTTGTACAGGCCGTTCGGGCGCACCGAGGCCGCAAACGCCGAGTAGCCGCCATAGGAGAAGCCGAACATGGCGATGTGGCCGGGGCGGGCGATCTTCTGGTCGATCATCCACTGCGCGCCGTCGTCCTTGTCATCCTGCATCTTCTGGCCCCACTCGGCGTCACCGGCCATCCACAGCTTGCGGCCCCAGTCGGCCGAGCCGCGGAACTGCGGGCGCAGTACGGCCATGCAGCGCGATGCCATCAGCGGCACCCACATCGAGCCGTCGAAGTCCATGCCATCGCGGGCCCACGGACCGCCATGCGGGTGCACGACCGCCTTCCAGGGACCGGCACCACACAGTTCGGTGTTGGGCGTGGTCAGGAATGCCGGAATGTCCAGCCCGTCGCGGGCCTTGTAATAGACCAGTTTGGTGTCGCCCAGGGCTGCAGGCTGGATGTCCGGATAGGCCTTGGCCAGCAGGGTCAGCTTGCCGTTGCGCAGCAGGTGGTACTCGGGCGGGTTGGACGGGCCCGACGTGGCCACCAGCACGGTGGACAGGTCGGGGGTGTAGTCCACCACCTGGTAGCTGCGGCCAGTGTCGTAATTGGTGGTGAAGCGCTGGCCATTGGCGGTGTCGACCATTTCCAGCGGTTGCTGCTGGATGCCCAGGGCCTGGCGAAGGCCCTGGTCCAGCGCCTTCATCCGCGGCGACGTCCACTGCAGGTCGTCACCGCGCGGGCCCGCATAGCGGATGCCGAGGATCTCGCCGAACGGAATCGCGCCGTTGCGATAGCGGTTGATCGACATCGAGCTGGCGTTGAACAGCTTGTGTTCGTACAGCACTTCCTTCTGCTTGCGTGCGGCGATGTCGTACTCGTACACGATCGCCTTGTCACGGCCGACGTTGCTCAGCACGAAGGCGATGTTCGGGTCATCGGCAAAGCCGATCACCTGGTTGACGTCGCGGTTCTTCACATAGGAGCGGAAGTGCTCTTCCCACGCACCGCTGCCGGTGTTGCGGAACTCGGTAGCGACGTAGGCGCCGGTTCCGTCCACGTCCTGGCGCAGGCGTGCACGCAGTTCGCTGTCCAGGTCGGTGACATAGCCGGCCACACGCTCTTCGGTCTTCTGCACGCGCTGTGAGGTGAAGCTGCGCAGGTCGACCTTGTAGACATCGCCGGAGCTGCCGCCGCTGCCGTTGATCACCAGGATGTGGTCCGGATCATTGGGGAGCGTGTCCAGCACCGTCGGGTTGGACAGCGCCTGCTCGAGTTCCTCGCTGCGGCTGCTGGCACGCGGCGGCGTAATGGGCTCCTTCCACTGCTTGCCCTCGATGTCGGTGATGAAGAACTTGCTGACGAAGGTCTTGGTGACACGGTCGGCGCGCAGGTCGAAAGGCTGCCATAGCACCACGGCGAGCTGCCCATTCTTGATGAACGATACGCTCTGGAACTTCATCCGGTTGGCACCGATCACCGTGGGCGCCTTGTCCAGCGCATCGGTGCGCCAGACCACGATCACGCGTTCTTCGCCGTTGGCGCGCAGGCCGGCGATGTGCTGCCCATCCGGAGACAGTGACAGGCTGGAGATGGCAGGGAAGGCCGCCAGCTGTTCAATGGTGGGGGCGACAGGCTTGGCATGCAGCCAGGGGGAAATGCTGGCCAGGGCTGCCAGCAACAGGGTTCGCTTCATTGCTTGCCTCGATCTCAGGGCGATCCCGGCGCAAGGCCGGGGCCGGAAACGAAACCGCCGCCCCGAAGGGCGGCGGTGGGTAACGACTGGATCAGAATGACCGTGTGATGTTCACGAAGTACGTACGGCCGAAGTAATCGAAGCCGCTGTACAGGGGCGCGTTGCCAACCGTGCTCAGCACGCCCTGCGAAATGGTAGGCGGCTTCTTGTTGGCGAGGTTGCGCACGCCACCGGTGACCGACCACTTGTCCGCTTCATACTGCAGCGAGGCTGCCTGGATGAAGTAGTTCGGGGTGTACATTTTGTACTGGCTGGTGGCCGGATCGAACAGGCCCGGGTTGCGCTCCTCGTAGTAGGCGTAACTGTCCATCTTGTCGATCCAGTCCAGACCGTAACGGACTCGCCAGTTCTTCCACTTGTAGTTCAGGTCCAGGGTGGCGGTATTTTCCGGCGAGCCGATCATGCCGGCCGAGTCGACCTTCGGATCGTCCGAGAACAGCTGGCTGGTCTGCTCGAAGTAGTGCGTGCCCTGCAGGGTGGCACGGAACTCGCCCGGGCCGATGTCACGCACATAGCGCAGGGTGAAGTCCAGGCCGCGGACCTTGTTGGTGGAGACGTTGATGAAGCCGTTGGTGACCGTCAGCTGGTTGGTCTGCGGGTTGCGCTGGATCAGGCGGCACAGGCCGTTGCCCGCAGTGAAGTCCGCGGTGGAGCTGCCGTAGCAGTTGCGCAGGATGGCGGCGCCGCCTGCGTCCTGCACACCGTTCTCGACCTTGATGTCGAAGTAGTCCAGGGCCAGCGACAGATCGCCGAAGGCCGGGCCAAATTCCGGCTGCAGGACCACGCCGAAGGTTTTGGCGGTGGAGGTTTCAGCCTTCAGGTTGTTTTCCGCGCCGCCCTGGGTGTAGACGGTGATGCCCTGCAGCTGGGTGAACTCCGGATCCAGGCCCAGCGACGCGCAGTTCTGGTAGCGCATCGATTCCGGGCGGGCCTCAATGTAGTTGTCGCAGGGGTCGGACGACTGCGGCAGGAAGCCGGTGGTGGCGCCCAGGAACTGTTCGAACAGGGCGGGTGCGCGGTACGAGGTGCCGTAGGATGCGCGGAACGACAGCCACTTCACCGGGGTCCACAGGGTGCCGATCTTGTAGGTCTCGTCGGAACCATAGGACTTGTAGTCGGTATAGCGGCCGGACAGGTTGACCGACAGCTCCTCAGCGCCGGTGACGCCGGACAGCAGCGGCAGTTCCAATTCGCCGTAGGCTTCGAACACCGAGTCGCTGCCGCGGGTCGGCGAGGAAGCGGTCAGGTTGTACAGGTCCTGGTCAATGGAGTACTGCGACGGGCTGTCGTCGATGCGGGCCTTGCGGTACTCCACACCGAACGCGCCACCGGCCGAACCATAAGGCATGTCGAACAGCGGGCCGTTGACGTTGAAGTTGACCGTGGTTTCCTTGTACAGCGTGTTGCCGGTGACCGGGACGAACACCCAGTCCTTCCAGTCCTGCGGCAGACGGCCGCCGATCGTGTTGTTGTTCACCGGGGGGGCGGCGACGCAGCCGTTGGAGGCATCACGGCAGACGAAGCCACCGGCGCCGTTGGAGACCACATCCAGGCTCTGCGCCAGGCGGCTGGTCAGGAAGCTCTGGAAGGTGTAGTCCGCATCGCTGCGCGAATGCATGATGTTGAAGTCGTAATTCCATTCCGAGCTCAGGTGACCGCGAAGGCCAGCGTTGAAGCGCAGGAAGTCGACCTTCTGCTTACTCTGGTCGTTGCCGAAACCAATGAAGGCACGTACGCCCATCGGCACGCCATTGGTCTGGTCGGTGGCCGGGCCCGCAACGCTGTCGCGGAGGTTGGCCGGGATAAGCGGATTGCCCACTGCATAGTCCAGGGTCAGCTGGCGATAGCCGGTCTGGGTCGACTTGCGGTGGTTGCCGAGGAACTCGTAGTACAGCTCAGCGTCGCCCAGCGCGTTCAGGTCGAAGCCGCCCTGGAAGTAGGCGGTGTGGGTCTTGACCGGGGAGATCAGCGACTGATTGAGCATCTGCGGGTCGAAGGTGTCGCGGTTCAGCGCACCCACGCCTTCGTAGCCGACCAGGCCGGTGGTGACCGACGAATTCGGGCGCCAGCGGTTGAAGCGGGTGCCGCTGCCTCCCGGCGCGGCGACGCCGGTACGGGTGTTGGTGCCAAGCGTGTTGATGGTCACGCCGCCGCCGTCGAGGGTGTAGCACTTGGACTTGCCGGTCAGCGGATCGATGAAGTCGCCGCTGCCCCAGTAGTCGCCGGCCTCGATGTCGCGATACTTGTCGGTGGCGCAGCGGGTCCAGTCGCGGTCGCCGAGGTTAAGTGCGTTGCGCACCGTGTACTCGTACGAACCGGAGAAGTGCGAGCGCTCGCCGGTGCTGCCGAAGGTCAGCGCATAGCGACGCTCATCGCCGCCACCGCCGTCGGTCGCGTTGTGCTGACCTTCGAAGGTGACACCGTCGACCTTCTTCTTGGTGATGATGTTGATCACGCCCGCGACCGCGTCGGAGCCGTAGATCGAGGACGCGCCGTCCTTCAGGATTTCGACGCGGTCGACGATCGAGTTCGGCAGCACGTTCAGGTCGGTCGAGCCGACCGAGCCGCGCGAGCCGGCCGGCGAAACGCGGCGGCCGTTGAGCAGGATCAGGGTACGGGTCGGGCCGAGGCCACGCAGGCCCAGGGTGTTGGCGCCGGGGCCGCCGTCGGTGACGTAGCCACCGTAGGCGTTGTTGATCTGCGATGCACCTGCGGTCACCGCGGTGCTCTGCAGTGCGGCGGTGGTCGAGTTGAAGCCGGCCAGCGTGGTTTCCTCACGGGTCACGACCTGGACCGGGGACACCGAGTTGAACACGTCGCGGCTGATGCGCGAGCCGGTGACGGTCACCGTGTCCAGATTGGTTGCCTTCGACTTGGCCGCTTCCTCGGCCGTCTGCGTCGAACCCGCGTCCTGGGCGAATGCCGGAGCGGCTGCGATGAGCAGCACGGCAGAAGCGAGGGCAAAGCTCAGCGGATGCCTGCCGAGCGACTTGCGATTGATCATCTGAAATCCCCTTGAATCCAATGATTGCGTCGTACACCGGGGACATTGCCTCGCGGGCGTCTCCGTGTGCCCCTTGCCCGGTGTTGGCAGTGGTTATGCCCCCGGTTGCACCGGCTTCACGGGCCGGTAACTCGAGATTAACACGGCATTAACTGATGCTGTCAAACGTTCATAAGGGAGTCATCAAGCTGTGGTCTGGAGCCTCCTCGCTCTCCGTGTAGTTCGATCCAAATTCATACAACTTATTGATTTTATTTATTTTACTCGAGAGGCGCGAAACATGTCTGGATGCTGAATGATTCCTGCAGGCCCGACGCGGCCGCAAAAAAAGGCCCCGCCGAAGCGGGGCCTGGTCCAGATACAACGTCCGGAAAACGACGGGATCAGAAGTTGTACTTGACCTGGGCCGAAATCTGGCGGCCGTAGACGCTGTAGAAGCCGTCATTGAACGGGGTCGATTCGTTGCCCGGGTAGTTGTAGCGCTGGCCTTCCGGCAGCTTGTTGAACACGTTGTTGACCATCAGCGACAGGACCAGATCGTCCTGTGCCTGGTAGTTCATGCTCAGGTTGTACGTGGTGTACGAACCCCACTTGCCGGCCTTGGCGCCGGAAGAGTGGACATAGCCGTAGCTGCGGCCGGTGTAGGCCAGGTAGTTCGGGGTGCTGCCGACGTAGTTGGCGTACACGGTGGTGGTGAACTTGGCGATGTTCCAGGCCACCGACAGATCGCCACGGACCTTGGCGAAGTTGTCGTAGTACCACATGTTGTACGGATCGCTCAGCAGGTCGAGCTTGGCGGCGCCCGGCATCGGCTGCACTTCACGCTTCAGCATGTTCGTGTAGTTGCCGGAGAACATCAGCGAGCCGAAGCGACCGATATCCTGCTGGTACTTGGCAGCCACCGTCACCGCTTCCAGGTTCTGGCTGGCGACGTTGAGCTTCGGCGTGTACACGCGGGTCAGGTTGCCGCCGGCATCGCGCGACACCCAGTCGGTGACGTTCTGGCAGCTGGCCGAGGTATTGTTCGGCAGGCCGTTGTGGCACTGGTACTCGGCCAGCAGCAGCTGGTCGGTGCTAAGGGTCTTGACCTCGTTCTTGATCTTCCAGTTGTAGTAGTCGGCCGACAGCGAGAAGTTACTCACCGGGGCCCACACCACGCCTGCGCTCCACACGTCGGCGGTGATCGGCTTCAGGTCCGGGTTGCCGGACTTTTCGCTGTACACCGAGGTGTTCTTGTAGAACGCGCACTTCTCGTCGCGCAGGCCGTAGCCCAGCTGGCTGCAACGGTAGTAGTCGTTCTGGCCGGACGAGTACGAGCCGCTCATGCCCTGGAAGGCATCGGACAGGGTCGGTGCACGGAAGGCGGTGCCGTACTTGCCGCGCAGCAGCAGGCTCTCGATCGGGCGGAATTCCAGACCGATGCTGTAGGTGGCCTTGTCGACGGTCTTGTCTGCGATCTTGAACGCGTCATAGCGGCCAGAGGCGCTGACGGTCAGCTTCTCGAGCAGCGGCATGCGCAGTTCGCTGGTGACCGCGTAGTTGCTGCGGTGGCCGGCGCCGGCGACGGCGGTGGTGCCCCACACGTTGCCGTCGACGAAGGCCTGGTCCGGCGAGTAGTCCCAACCTTCGCTGCCACCTTCCAGGACGACGGCAAGGCCGGCGTCACCGCCCGGCAGGCTGAACAGCGAGCCGTTGGTCACCTGCACGCGACCCAGGTTCTGCCAGGTCTTGCTGCGGTGGGTACCGTAGCCGGTGAAGCTGGCGAACTGGTCCGGGGTGATCGGCGAGTAGAAGGCAGCGTAGTTCGGGTTGTAGATGCCGAACGTGGCGGTCGGGTCCTTCGGATCGGTGTAGGTGCCCAGGCGCGGGCCCAGCACGGTCTGGCCGAAGAAGTCCTCGATCTTGTCCTTCCAGCGCACGAAGCGGTTCTGGTCCAGGCGGTACTCGCCACGGGTGAAGCTGGCGCTGTAATCCCAGTCGCCGACCATGCCCTTGCCGCCCAGGGTGACCTGGTAGGCGCGGCTCTCGTCGGAGTTCAGGATGTTGTTGTAGTCGCCCGCGCCGATCTCCTCCGGCGCGAAGGCGCGCTGCAGGTTCACGACCTTGCCGGCGCCCTGGTCGTAGAAGCCACCCATGACTGACTTGGTGCCCCACCACAGGGCGCTGGAGCCGGAGGTGAACTCGGTCTTTTCCTTGCTGTACAACACGTCGGCGAACAGCTGGAAGTTGTCGTTCACGTCGAAGGTCATCGACGAGTAGAACTGGCCGCTGTTCTTGCCGTTCTTCAGGGTCTTGTAGCCAGCGCTGTATACCGAACCGCAGGACTCGCCCGAAGCGCGCTGGCCAACGACGGTGGTGCCGTCGTACAGGCCTGCCACGTTGGCGCAGCGGCTCGGGTCCATCATCAGCAGCTTGTTGTCTGCGTTGGTGATGACTGCGAAGTCGTTCGACGGCACCTGTGCGGTATAGCCAACCGGGTTGTTCTGCTTGGTGATGTCACGCTGGTAGCCCCAGATCGGGCTGCCGTTTTCGATCTGCACGTTGACCAGCGCATGGAAGCGATCGTCGAACGCGTTGAAGCCCTTGGCTGCGCTGAAGCGGATGTTGCTGCCGCCGCCTTCGGTGTAGGTGCCGCCACGGACGGTCATCGTGCCGCCGTCCATGCGCTCCTTCAGGATGATATTGACCACACCGGCGATCGCATCCGAACCGTACAGCGAGGACTGGCCGCCCGGCAGCACTTCGATGCGCTCGACGATGTCGATCGGAATGCCGCTGATGTTGTTGAAGGTGTCGCTACCGTTGTACAGCGCCGGATACGAGAGCATCGGGCGGCCGTTGATCAGATACTTGGTGTAGCCCGGGTTCAGGCCGAACATGCCGGCCGCTTCGGCGCCCTGGGTGAACGAACCCGAGGTCTGGCCGCCCTGCAGGCCGCCAGTGGTCAGCGACGACTGCTGCAGTACTTCAGCAACGCTGCTGAAGCCACGGGTCTGGATGTCTTCGGCGGTGATGGACATCACCGGGGTCTGGGTTTCAACCTGGGTCTGCGGGATCAGCGAACCGGTGACGGTGATCTTGTCCAGGTTGGTCGCCTTGTCCTGGGCCATTGCCGGGGCGGCGGCCATCAGGGCGGAAATCAGGGCGACGGCGAGCGTGTTGCGACGTGCGGTGTTGCTTACGTATTTCATGTAGTTCCAATAGAGAGCAAAAACAAAAACGGCACTGCGCATGCGCCATCGTGCGCGCTGGGAACCAGCTTCGCAGCCCAAAACAGTGCTTCAGGAACGTAACATGAACTTAACAATCTGTGCACGAATCTGTAGCAATCCTGAATTTCAGTCAGGCTACGTCCAGCTTGTATGATGTTGGGTTATTCCCCCTGATACAGCTGGTGCCCGTTGTGAACAGTTCCCCCCGCCGCCCCCATGCCAGCCAGGTCCAGAAGGGACTGACGCCACATGCCCGCATCCGCAATGTCATCGCGGTCGGCTCCGGCAAGGGCGGCGTGGGCAAGTCGACCACCGCGGTCAATCTGGCCGTCGCGCTGCAGCAGCTGGGCGCACGTGTTGGCGTGCTGGACGCGGACATCTACGGCCCCAGCGTGCCCGCCATGCTGGGCTTGTCCGGGCGGCCGGAAAGCCCCGACAACAAGAGCATCGAACCGCTTCGCGCGTTCGGCGTGGACACCATGTCGATCGGCTACCTGATCGAAGAGGACACGCCGATGATCTGGCGCGGTCCGATGGCCACCTCGGCAATGACCCAGCTGTTCAACGACACGCTGTGGGATGACCTGGATTTTCTGCTGATCGACCTGCCGCCGGGCACCGGCGACATCCAGCTGACCCTGACCCAGAAGATTCCGCTGGCCGGTGCAGTGATCGTCACCACGCCGCAGGACATCGCCACGCTGGACGCAAAGAAGGCGTTGAAGATGTTCGAGAAGGTCGAGGTGCCGGTACTGGGCATCGTCGAGAACATGGCGGTGCATACCTGCAGCAACTGCGGGCATGTCGAGCACCTGTTCGGTGAAGGCGGCGGTGAGCGCATGGCGGCCCAGTACGGCGTACCGCTGCTGGGTTCGTTGCCGCTGCAGATCGGCATCCGCGAGCAGGGCGATAGTGGTACCCCGATCACCGTGGCGCAGCCCGATTCGGTACCGGCCCAGGCGTACCGCCATGCCGCACAGCGCCTGATCGAGGAAGTGGGCAAGCGCCCGCGGGCCTCGATCCCGATCCTGTCGTCGCTGCTGTAAGCACCTCGGCGGGGGCCGCCGGCGACGCCCGGCCCCCTGCTAGAATCCTCGCGCCCCCTCGTACCCCCAGGACAAAGCATGAGCATCAAGAGTGACCGTTGGATCCGCCGCATGTCCGAGCAGCACGGCATGATCGAGCCGTTCGAGGCAGGGCAGGTCAAGCAGGCCAACGGCGAGCGCATCGTCAGCTACGGCACCTCCAGCTACGGCTACGACGTGCGCTGCTCGCGTGAGTTCAAGGTGTTCACCAACATCAACTCGACCATCGTCGATCCCAAGCATTTCGACTCGGGAAGCTTCGTCGACATCACTGCCGACGAGTGCATCATCCCGCCCAACAGCTTCGCGCTGGCGCGCACCGTGGAGTACTTCCGCATCCCCCGCGACACCCTGGTGGTGTGCCTGGGCAAGAGCACCTACGCGCGTTGCGGCATCATCGTCAACGTGACGCCGCTGGAACCGGAATGGGAAGGCCACGTCACCCTGGAGTTCAGCAACACCACGCCGCTGCCGGCGCGCATCTATGCCAATGAGGGCGTCGCGCAGATGCTGTTCTTCCAGGCCGCGGCCGATGACATCTGCGAGACCTCGTACCGCGATCGTGGCGGCAAGTACCAGGGCCAGACCGGTGTGACCCTGCCGCGGACCTGATCGCCCGCGTCATCGCACGACGAAAACGCCGGGCATGCCCGGCGTTTTCGTTTGTAGCGCGCGCCCGGGCATGGCCGGGCGCTACCTTACTTCCCGCGCCCGAACAGCATCGCGATGCCGACACCCACCAGCGCCACCGGCCACCAGGTCAGCAGCAGCTTGGACAGGTTCAGGTGCGTCCAGCCGAGATTGCTGGCGAGCATGAACAGGCCGATCAGGATCAGCAGGATGGCGGCAACGAGGTTGAATCGCATCGGGTCGGCGAAGGCTCAGGAGTGGGCCGGATATCCTAGCCGTTCCTTCCAGTAGGCGACATGCTGGTCCAGCGTGCCTGGCTCGTAGCGGTGCGCGGGACCGCTGCCCCAGACCGGGCCCGGCCAGGCCGGATCTCCGTCATGGCGGCCGATCACGTGGAAGTGCAGCTGGCGCACGATGTTGCCCAGCGCGCCGATGTTGATCTTCTCCACCCCGTCGGAGCCCTTCAGGGCCTTGCAGGCGCGGTTGAGCTCGGTGCGCAGCTTGTCCTGCTGCTCGCCGTCCAGCTCGATCCACTCGGTGACCCCGGCCAGGCGCGGTACCAGTACCAGCCACGGGAATCGTTCGTCGTTCATCAGCCGCACTTGCGACAACGGTCCTTCGGCCACCAGCACGCTATCGGTGGCCAGGCGTGAATCGAGTTCGAATTCGCTCATCCAAGATGCTCCGAGAAGAAGTCCAGGGTGCGTTGCAGCGCCAGGGCGGCGCTGTCTGGATCATACGCATGTCCGACCTCCCGGTTGAAGGCGTGGTCGGCCGGATAGACGAAGGTGGCCATCCGCGGCAGCTTTTCGCGGTGGGCCTGGACGGCCTCCGGCGGGATGCTCCTGTCCTGGGCGCCGAAGTGGAAGATCACCGGCGCCTTCGGCGTCTCATCGAGGAACTGGACGTTGCGCGCACCGTAGTAGCTGACAGAAGGCAGGCCCAGGCGCACTGCGGACAGCATCGCCACCGTACCGCCCCAGCAATAGCCGACGGTGCCGACCTTGCCGTAGGGGGCCAGGCGGGTGGCCGCCGCGCGGACCACTTCCAGCGCCCGTTCCATGCCCAGCGCGGCTACCCGTTCCAGCCCCTGCTTCACGCCGTCGGCGTCGTAGGGCAGGGCATCCGGATCGGCCTCGGGTCCATCGACCAGGTCGAAGAACGAAGGTGCCAGCACCGCATAGCCTTCGGCGGCGAAGCGCTCGGCCACGCTGCGGATATGCGGGTTGGCGCCGAAGATTTCCTGCACCACCACCAGCCCGCCGCGCGGGGTGCCCTCGGGGAGTGCCTGCCAGGCCCGTACCGCGCCGTGGTGCGTATCCAGGGTGATCCACTCGGCCATCGTCATCTACTCTCGTTGCAGGGGACAGGGCTGCATTGTCGGTGCTGCGCGGGTTAGCGCGGTGTCAGCGGCTGTGCGTGATCGGGCGGCTGGCCGTTCAGAGCGAGGCCGCCAACCCCGGTATACTGGCGCTCTTTCAGGCCCCGGCCCCCAGGAACCCCTGCCATGCCGGCAGGGGCCCAGGCCCCCAGAGTCCCGCGATTCCATGTCCCAGCTGAACCCCAAAGTCGGCTTCGTCAGCCTTGGCTGCCCGAAGGCCCTTGTCGATTCCGAGCGCATCCTCACCCAGCTCCGCTCGGAAGGCTACGACATCGTCCCGTCCTACGATTCGGCCGATGTGGTGGTGGTCAACACCTGTGGTTTCATCGATTCGGCGGTGACCGAGTCGCTGGACGCGATCGGCGAGGCGATGAACCAGAACGGCAAGGTCATCGTCACCGGCTGCCTGGGCAAGCGCCCCGAGCAGATCCGCGAGGCGTACCCGAACGTGCTGGCGGTGTCCGGTCCGCAGGACTACCAGAGCGTGATGGAGGCGGTGCACGAAGCGCTGCCGCCCAAGCACGATCCGTTCGTGGACCTGGTGCCCGACTACGGCATCAAGCTGACCCCGCGCCACTACGCCTACTTGAAGATTTCCGAAGGCTGCAACCACAAGTGCAGCTTCTGCATCATTCCGTCCATGCGCGGCAAGCTGGTCTCGCGCCCGGTCGATGAGGTGCTGCGTGAGGCCGAGCGCTTGGTGCGTGGCGGTGTGCGCGAGCTGCTGGTGGTGTCGCAGGACACCTCGGCCTACGGCGTGGACGTGAAGTACGCCGAGAAGATGTGGCGCAACAAGGCCTACCAGACCCGACTGAAGGCATTGTGCGAAGGCCTGTCCGAACTCGATGCGTGGGTGCGCATGCATTACGTCTACCCGTACCCGCACGTGGACGAGGTGGTGCCGCTGATGGCCGAGAACCGCATCCTGCCGTACCTGGACATTCCGTTCCAGCACGCCAGCCCACGCATCCTGCGCCTGATGAAGCGCCCCGGCGCGGTCGAGAAGACCCTGGAGCGCGTGCAGAACTGGCGCCGCATCGCGCCGGACATCACCGTGCGTTCGACCTTCATCGTCGGCTTCCCGGGCGAGACCGAGGCCGAGTTCGAAGAACTGCTGTCGTTCCTGGACGAAGCACAGCTGGATCGCGTAGGTGCGTTCGCCTACTCGCCGGTCGAGGGCGCGACCGCCAACGACCTGCCCGATGCCGTGCCGGAAGAAGTGAAGCAGGAACGCCTGGCCCGCTTCATGGAGAAACAGGCGCAGATTTCCGCCGCGCGCCTGGAAGCCAGGATCGGTACCGTGCAGCAGTGCCTGGTTGATGCCATCGAAGGTGACATCGCGGTTGCCCGTTCCAGGGCCGATGCGCCTGAGATCGACGGTCTGGTGCACATCCAGAACGCCGATCAGGTGCCGCTGCGCGTGGGCGAGTTCGTCGACGTGGAGATCACCGAGAGCGACGAGCACGACCTGTACGGCGATGCGCTGGCGGCTGCGGGCCGCCCGGCGTTCGACCTCAAGGTGCTGTGACCGCAACGACGACCGCCGCTGGCGACGGCGGCGGTTCCCGGCGCTTCGTGCCGCCGCCGCGTGCGGCGGTCGATCTGCAGGTGTTTGAACATCCGCTGTTTGCCGGCTTGCAGGACTTCCGTGATCTGCTGGACGGTGCGGCATGGCCGTCCATTGCTGCGCTTGATGCGCGGCTCGCGTTGCCCGGCAAGCGCCTGGTGGAACAGGATGCCGCGCTGCTGGCCGACGGCCTGCATTACGAAGCGCGCATCGCGCAGGGGCATATCGCCACCCGTGCCGGCAACTGGCATGACCTGTTCAATGCGCTGGTGTGGGCCTCCCATCCGCAGCTGAAGCGTGCATTGAACGCGCAGCAATGCCGGCATATCGATGCCATGCCGCCCGGCCAGCGCAATCGCGCACAGGCGGCGCTGACCCAGTTTGATGAAACCGGCGTCATCGTGCGCGTGCGCGATGAGGCGGTGCTGCGCGCGTGGGACCGGCATGACTGGCCTGCATTGTTCGAGCCGTCATGCTGGCAGAGCGGTGACATCGCCATCGCTGTGGTGTTCGGGCATGCGCTGATGGAGCAGGCACTGCTGCCGGGGCGATTGCTGGTCGGCAAGTGCGTGGTGGTGCAGGGCGATGTCGATGCCGCCTGTGTTGACGCGGTGACCGCGGCCATTGCCGAGGGCAGGGCAGTGACTGATCCGCTGCAGCTGCGGCCCCTGCCATTGGCCGGTACTCCCGGCTGGCACGCCGTGCAGGATTGCGCCTTCTATCGCAATGCCGACTATTTTCGCCCGCTGCGAGCAGGACGCGCGTACCCGCCACCGTTGCTGCGGTTGCCGTTGTAGAGCCGCGGCCCAGCGCCGCTGCGGTTTCGCCAAACCCGACCCTAGGGTCGGCTCTTCAATGGGCCCGCCGACCAAAAATGCGAGACGCTAAAAAAGCCGGGTTTTAAACCGTATAAACGCGAAACTGAAAATGCCCGCCCGCACCTTCACATAAAAAAAATAAAAAACCCCCCATTTAAACACCGCACCCGCCCCCGGGGCAACGTAGCTCTTCTACGCC
>NZ_JASJSI010000041.1:0-37389 GCF_030237085.1 Stenotrophomonas maltophilia group sp. Smal32 | reverse complement strand
GGTCACGGCTGGCCGCCTATAACGCGAACGCTCGGCTTGCCGGCGACTTCGACGGGCCGGCCGATCTTCGTGCCGGGTTACGAGCAGGACAATCCGGGCGGTGCGCCGGATCGTCTGCTGAACCGCGATATCCAGATCAACCAGCACGCCCCGCCCCGGCCGCAGGCGCCACCTCGATCGCGTTCGGCGACTTCAGCTACTACGAGATCCGCGACGTGATGGCAGTGACCCTGTTCCGCTTCAACGACTCGGCCTATGTGAAGAAGGGCCAGGTGGGCTTCATGGCCTGGATGCGCTCTGGCGGCAACCTGGTTGACGTGGGCGGCGCGGTGAAGACCTTCAAGCACGGCGCTGCGGCTTAACTGCCTCGGCCCACGAACGGAGGGACGCCCCAGCGCGGGCGTCCCTCGGAGACCATCATGGCAAAGCAGAAGAACACCTCCGCGCAGGCGGCCAATGCCGTCGACCAGCGCCTGCTACGCGATCGCAAGTTCCGCGTGGGCCGGGAGACCCGCGGCGAGCTGAAGCAGCCGCGCGAGGAATCGCAGCACCGCCTCATCCACAAGATCGGACACCTGATGGTCGACATCGTCGAAGGCGGGGAGCAGCTGGGCGCGCACGATGCGGTGAAGCGTCTGCAGCTGGACGCTGACGTCTGCTGCGAGATCGTGGAAATGGACGCCACCCCAGTGATCGCCGCGGTGCTGGACGCCTGCGAGGCGCCTCTGGGTGCAGGCGCCCGCAAGGTGCCGGCCGGCGCGCTGCCGGAAATCCGCACCATCCCGGTCAAGCGCGCAGAGAGCCTGTCATTCGGCGAGATGGAACAGGCCCGGTTCCAGGAGCTGTTCGACGGTCTGACCGAGTACATCGGCCGCCGCTACACCCATGTGATGCTCGACGACGTGCGCGCCGAGTTCTGGAAAATGGCCGGGCAGAACAGGAGAGTGGCGTGAAAGAATCAATCAGAGGGATTAAGCGCGGAAGGGCGGAAGAAAAACGCCTCGATGCGATTCTGCGAAGTGGTCAGAGCCGCCAGCGTGTCCCAGAGCAGGCCATAGAACTTGCTCTTGCTGTAGGTGGCCATTCGAGATTTATACAGAGGGCCGCTTTGAAGGTGCTCGACGGTGGCGCCGGTGACGATCATCAGCTCGCGAGCGCGTGTGACGTTGTAGATCGCGCGCTGGAGGCCTTCGGCTGCAGGGCCAAGTTCATGAATTCGCGAAATCACTGCGGTGATAGCTGGTGGAATGTTCAGTGCACTCTCAGCGAGCGGACCGATCACGCAGGCATCTTCACCGAGAGACTGCGCGTGTTCGTCCGGATCCTCGTCGGTCCACACAGCATTGTTTCTTTCGGCAAACTCTTGGATGTGTGGCAGCAGCATCAGCCCCAGGCTGCGCGCCTTATCGGCCATCTCGCGCTCTTGTTTTCTCTCAGTCAGATAGTGCTGAGCCGAAGGAACTGCAACAGCGATAAGGATGGCCACGATGCTACCAATGGCCTGAACCCACGCGGGCGCGTCTTTGCCAAGCGATATCTGTCCGGTCAGGGACAGCAGCCCAAGAGCTGCACCGAAGCCCGCCGTGATCAGCGCGACGTACAGCAGCACCGTGATCCAGTTGATCCGATTCCTCGAGCCCATGTCGATATTTCCCCCTATCCATGGCGGGAGGATACGCACTCCCCTGCCGATCTGGGAGGGCTGCTGATGCGCTCGAAGAACTAGAAGGCGTTCACTCCTGCAGAGGAGCGGCACGTGGAAGCAGTAAAGCTGCTGCCATGCAGTGTCTGTAGCCGACCAGGACCGAGCGACGCCCACCACATCAAGTAGGGGCAGCACTACACCACCGTGGCCTGTGCAAGGGCTGCCACCTGGGCAGTTTCAACGGCATCCACGAGCAACGCCGCATGTGGCTCGTCATGAAGATGGACGAGCTGGCCGCCCTGAACGTCACCCTTTCCCGGCTGCAGCTGAAGGAGGCCGCACGATGATTCACCTTACCCTGCCGTAAGGGCTTCACCGGCCTGTTCAATGCCGCTGGCGTGATTCCGACTGCTGCCCCGACTGGCAGCTGGACAGTTTTTACCGACTCCGAGCTGATCGTGGGTATGCTCAATCAGGCACTGCTCAACGTGTTCAACGGCACGAACACGGCGTTGATCGCCAACACGCTGCTGCTGCCTGGTCGAAGTTCAACCTGCTCGCCACCCGCAAGATGTGCGAGCACAGCGACAAGACTATCATCCAGCGGTACCTGGAGAACAACCTGCACACCGATCTGCCCGAGACCGAGTTCAAGGCCCTGACCTTCGCGCAGGTGAAGAAGGTCGGCAGCATCGGTGAGCGCGGCATCAGCACCAACATCGTCCAGTACGACACGCTGGACACCCTGGTGGCGCTGAAGGGCAAGGGCATCACTAACGCCGGTGACCCTCAGGTGGAGGTGGCCGAGGACCTGACCGACCCGGGCCAGGTTGCCCTTCGCGCTGCGGGCGACCCCAATGTGCCGGACGCCTATGCGTTCAAGGTGGAACGCGCCGACGGTTCCATCGAGTATCGGCTGGAGGCGCGTGCGAGGGTGACCTGTCGATTCAGGCGAGAGAGCACTGGTGCTGTAGGGCGCAGCCCTCATGAGGAAATGTGAGCCCCACCGCCATCACGACGGCAGGGCTCAGTCATCAGAAGGGTGCTACTGAAAGAACAAGCCCAACTGCGCAGGCAATCCAAGACAGAGTAAGCAGGAACAGCGTCCGTGGCTTATTGGTGAACCATTCGGCATTCCGCACCCTCGCTCTATAGGAAACGATGAGCGCGATGAAGACGAGGGATGGAATGATGTACGGCCAGACAAGAGCGCCCTTGGCACCCCTTCCGATCGACAGTCCGGCCAGCATCCATACTGCAGAGCTCATCGTCAGGATCAAAAATGCCCGGATAAGAATGCCGTTTCCGTGGATCAGTCGCTCTGATCCACGTTCTATGGGGTTAGGGAGTTCACTTGGCATTGTGCACCTGAGGGAGTGTAGGAACAGCCGATTCGGAAACCAACATATACCGGTGGAGAGTTTGCGCCGATCCAACGGACACCCAGGTTGTCGAGGTGTCTTATCATCTCACCACCCGGGCCTGCCGCAAGTGGGCCCGTCGGATAAATGTACGTTTGGGAAGCTTGATCGGGGCTCGCAATATCCTTCTGCCCGTCAGGAATCACATTGCCTGCTGCGTCTCGCCCGGATCCACGGATGTATCTGTACCCGTGATCTTGATAGGTGTATTGCACGAGAATGTAAGAGCCGTCAGGGAAGGGAATAGTGGTTACGATGCTGAAGGGGCTCGGCAGCTTTGTGATGTTGACGGCTTGAGAGAAGCCTGAAACGAGAACACGAAGGGTCTCTCCCACAAACCGCAAAGGCCCGAGATTGTCGTAGGATAGTGTTTTCGCAATAGCCGCCTCACGCCAAGCCGGTGTCGTCACCGCATCCATTGCATTCATCGGGTAGGTCTGAGGTGGATCGGCGAGTGGTATAGCCTGGGTGGGCGCTGCGGCGATCGCGCCACCGAATGAGTTGAGCGCAGCGCGGCTGTCATATACAGGCGCTTGGACTCTAACCGTCTCAGACCGGCCATTCGCGTCGTAGAGCTGCATGCCCGCATTGAACATTGCTTGTTCGTCCGCAGTCAGCATGATTTCCTTTACTTTTGTTCCGCCTGGAGCGGCAGCTGCGCGATAAAGCGGGCCGCCACTACCGGATACGTTCATGTGGTACAGGCGTCGATTCTTGAAATCCCAGAAGTAGTAGTCTCCGTCTCCTCCTGCCTTTGACTGCATCTGACGCTTTGTCAAAGTGCAGTCATCACAGGTTATTGAGTCGATTGCGTGTGCGGAGAGGGCACTTGTGAAAAGCGATATTCCGAGAATGACCTTTGCAGCCTTCAAACGCATTTCAGTTCCTTCCTGGAGTTGTAGATTGGCGTGCAATGTAAGCGCAGCGTGAACGTGCTGGCGCTTCACTTATACTCTTCAACCAAGCGCGAGCTTTTGCCGATTTTGGCGGGAGAACTCTTTGGTCACGTAGCATGGGTTGTTGGGAAAGGTGGACATTTGCCAGCCCTGCCTCTTGGGTTCCCTGATGGGGCAGTAATCACCAGCGTCGTGTGATCGAGTGGCAATGGACCCACGCTGGTCCCAGGCACTTCGTAAGTTGCTGATTGAGCGGGCGACGAAATCCCCTCCCAAGGGGAAGGTCGACCGTTCGAATCGGGCCGGGGTCGCCAGAATCAACAACTTGCGAAAGCCGCTATATCGCCACAGGCCATATCGGGCCATCAAAAGGCGCCATTTGGTCACAGTGGTGGTAATGGCGAATCAATAGGTTGGCTTCGCCACCGCACCGTCATCGCCCTCAGGGGGAGAGGTGCTCGTAGCACTTCCAGTAGTGGCGTAGTCGGCATGCCCGGCCAGGATCTGCACCTGTCGCAACTGCACTCCGGTGATGGCCATACCGTGTTCTTGTGCACGGCGACAAGCGGATCGGATAGACAGCGAAGTGCCCAGCGCACATACCGGCCCAGCGGCGCCTCGCGCTACTTGCCGACCTCGTGCACCCCCGGCCATCTTCGTCTGGATCGCTCTCAACACTTTGGCTGCCCACCTCTGCCGGGAGGCTTGGTGGGCGGCTGGAGTTGGATTGCCGCGCGGCAATTGAATCGCAATGCCGTAAGGTAATCTTTCTGCCGATCCGTTCGGAATTGCGCAAGTGCGGACGCGCAGTAGAATCAGCCAACAATAACGGAGGGGATCATGCGGAAAGGAATGCTTGGTGCTGCGGCCGCAATGGCCACGTTAATCGGCTGTTCCACGGTCCCCGTCACGGAGGAAACCGCCAGGCCGGTGCCTCCTGATCGTATCTACAAGGCCGAACGCTTGGCGCCGTCGCCGGACCGTAGTGCGCAGATCTACATCATGCGGGACAAGGGTTTCCATGGATCTGCCTGCACGCATGCCATCTCTCTCAACAATGAGAAGGTGATGGACATTCGCCAGTCCGAAGCCGCCACTCTGTATGTATCACCAGGCTCCTACTTCGTGAAGCTCGACACAGGCGGCGGCGCCTGCCCGAACATTTCAACGTCTCAGAACCTGACCATCAACGCGGGCGAAAGGCAGGTCTATCGAATCCTGCTGCCGTCCGATGGGAACCTTCGCCTGACCCGCGAGCAATAACCAAGCGCGGCAGGTCATGCAACGCCATGCAGGTGCTGGGTGAGGCGGACTCGGCCGCCGATGATCGAATCGTCAATCAGACGGAATGACGGATAGAGGCCATCTTCGACGAACCCGGTGTACCCCGTGTCGACCAGCACTACTACTGGCGCAGTGCGTCCGGGCTGGGTACCTGGCCCAGGTGGAGGCTGGATTCACGCGGCCGCAGGCCATGCAACCGGTGTCCGCCAAACTGGGCCCCGGCAAAATGCAGGCAGCGTCGGATTGTCGGTCCCGTGAAAACCGCAATCCTGTGGTAGTAAAGGCCCCAGCGGTGGCATGACGCCGCCGACAGGGGGCAACATGAAGGCGATGACCGCTGTTCTGGTTGCGGCTGTGCTTTGCGTTGGTTGTTCAACCAAGGGGGGGGCCACTGCACCCTACAACGTCTCTTTCGTTGGCCATCCTTCCCGGGCCGCCGTAGCACCACCTCCACCTCCACCTCCACCTCCGCCGCCCCCCGTTGACGGTCAGGCCCAGGCGCCTGATCCCAGCGGAGTCAAGCCTCCGACGAGGCTTCCCCGCGACGGATGGTATGAGCCTGGAGAGGAGGTGGATGACGCCTCGGACGTTGAGGAGGCGTTGCCAGCGGTACTGGCGGAATGCAAGAAGCTCATCCTCGGGATGGAGAACAAATCCGTTGATCAGCGAAAGGCGTCCCTCTGGGTGTACGGCATCGGGCTGGTCGCGGGCACGGTCATCGCACCTGCACTTACGGCGGCGAACGCTGCCAAGCACGCCGGTGCAATAGCGGGACTAAGTGCATTGGGGGGCGCCTCTGGTATGGCGGGAAAGGCGCTGGAGGACTCTGGGTTCGGGGGATCCGCGGCAATTGCTGATCGTAGAGCTGTCGCTGACGTGATTCGTCTGAAGCTCCCAGTGATCACGGATCGCAGAGAGGCGTCGCACGATCGACGGAAGGCGCTTACGGAAATGCAGGCTGCATGCTTTGCCTACGATCTGACCACCCCGAAGCCCATCCAGTCGTCAACAACCGGCAAATGAACAAGGAAGGGCCCGCTCTCCGATGGGCCCTTCTCTTTTACACCCCGCGTTAAGTTCGCTGCCGTCACTTTGCTCCGGGTGAAGAAGGTGGGCAACATCGGCGAGCGCGCCATCAACACCATCGTCGTGCGGTACGACATGCTGGATACCCTGCTGGCCCTGAAGGGAAAGGGTATCGGGAGGAGGCGCCCGAAGACCCTGAAGTCGATGGACGACACTTTGCGTCTGTGGGTGAGGCCGATTGAATTTTCTGCTGGGGCAGTCGGCATGTGTTCCAGATATGGCAGTAGAATCCGCGCGTGCCCCTCTCTTTCGGGTCATCATGTCGATACGAGTAGCGTGCCTGTGCGGGAACGTCGCCATTGAGCTGGGTGGAGAGCCGGTCGCACGCGCCAACTGCCACTGTTCATCGTGCAGGGACTTCTACGGTGTCACCGTGTTCTCCGCGACGGCATGGGAGGCTTCGTCGGTTCAGATGGCCTCCTTCGATGCGCGAAGCTTCAGCCATCCCCACAAGCAGCTGAAGAAGACCTTCTGTGCTACGTGCGGCGAGGTTGTGTTCGGCACGAACCGTCTGTGCATGCGTGTCGTTCCCAACGCCATGCTCGCCCGCGCTGGCGGCGGATGGCTGGACGTTGCCATGGCGCCCACAATGCATCTCTACTACCGGCAACGCGTAGTTGAGGTTCGCGATGAGTTGCCGAGGTACCTTGATGGCTGGGACGGCCCTGCCTACCTGCAGGGCTGAAGCTGCGACTGTGATGGTGCAAGGGCATTGTCGCAGGACAACATTCAATGGCTGCCGCGCAGCGTGACGGCGCCGGGCGGGCCGCTCACAATCAGTGGACCAGACCACACAGGCTTCCATATGCCCGCACAGTTGCAACCGGTTCAACCTCGGCATTACCCGCGTATCGCTGGCTGGCTCGATTCGGTTGCAGCGACGCAACGCTGGGCTGGCCCGGGCGTTGCGTTTCCTCTGCTGCCTGAGGCATTCGCACAGGCTCTTGAACTGGCCGAGCGCCCGGGTTGGGTGCTGTTGGACGGGGAGGGTGCGTGCATGGGGTTCGGCCAGTACTGGTGGACCGCGCCCGGCACTGCCCACCTGGGCCGCATCATTGTCTCGCCGCAGGCGCGTGGGCGCGGCCTGGGGCGGGTGCTGATGCAGTTGTTGGGTGCCGAGGCCCTCCGGTCGCCGGGGGTGCAGCGCCTGACCCTGCGTGTCTATCGTGACAACGTCGCGGCGGTGGCCCTCTACCGTGATCTCGGCTTCCAGCCGGTGGAAGACGCTTCAACGCCGGAGCTGCTGTTCATGCAGCGCAGCGGGGGCTGATCCACCCCCAGCGTCGGCTACTGCGGGTGGGGGCGGCATCTTGATCATTTCGGTACTTTTCACAAGTCTGGCATCGGGCCCGATATGCTGGGCCCCGGAATCCAGCCGGATCGGCCCATGGATCGAATCCCCCAGCTTCTGGAACAGGACGAATCCATGCGCCTGGAGGTCAGCACGTTGGCTGAAGGCTTGGGTGTTCCACTGTCGTTCGGGCATACGTATCTGGCGGTGCTGGTGTGCGTGTCCGGGCGTGCGCGTTTCGCACTGAACTTCCGCGAGGTGGCGGTGCAGCGGCACGACGTGCTGGTGCTGGCCGAGGATACGCTGGCGCTGCTGCGGCAGCGTTCGCGCGGTTTCCTGGCGGTGGTCTGCCTGATGCCGAAGGCGTTGGCCTCGGAGGTCGCCTATGTGCTGCCCAATGCATTGTTCAAGTTCCTGCACGAGCATCCCCATTGCGTACCGTCACCGCTGGAGGTGCCGCTGCTGCAGGGTTGGCTTCAGCAGTTGATGGATGCCCAGCACAACGGTGGCCGCCATCGGCACGTGATGCTGCGCAATCTGCTGCAGACCTTTTTCCTGAAGTTCGCCACGCTGCTCCCGGCACGCTACGAGGCCGCGCCGCAGGTTGGCCGGCGCGAGCGCCTGGCCTGGAACTTCTGGGAGCTGGTCGGCCGGCGCAGCATGCGCCAGCGTGACGTGCAGTCCTACGCCGAGGCGCTGTGCATTACCCCGTTCTATCTCTCGCAGTTGACCCGGGAATGCTTCGATGAAACGCCGAAGGCGTTGATCGACCGCCAGGTGGTGCTGGAGATCAAGGCACTGCTGAGCTACAGCGAACTGTCGATCGGACGCATCGCCGAACGCCTGTGCTTCGAGGATGCGTCCTACCTGTGCCGCTACTTCCGGCGGCATACCGGCCAGTCGCTGACCGGCTACCGCCGCGCCGGCCAGGGTGGCGCTAGTGCGATACGAACAGCGGCGCCGGAACTTCGGCCAGCAGATCCTCGGTGACGCCGCCGAGCACGCGTTCGACCACGCGGCTGCGGCTGTACGGCCCCAACACCAGTAGATCGGCTTCGGCATCGAGCACATGCTGGCGGATGGTGGCGGCAACGCCGCCCTGGCTGGAGCTGATCGCCTGGATTTCGACCTCGACGCCGTGCCGCGCCAGATGCTGGGCCATTTCGGCCCCGGGCGCGGCTTCAGCCTTGGGCGTGTCGACCATCAGCAGGTGTACGGCCTGCGCCCGGGCCAGCAGAGGCAGGGCATCTGCCACGGCACGGCGGGCCTGTTTGCTGGCATTCCAGGCCACCACGATACGCCGGCCGACCTGCTCGCCCTTCCAGTGCGGCGGCACCAGCAGCATCGGCACGCCGGTCTGGCGCAGTGTCCCCAGTGGATGCCAACCGGAGGGGGCACCGGGCGTATGCGGATAGCCGGCGACGATCAGGTCGCAATACAGCGATTGCAGGGCCAGATCGGCGCCGCCCAGATAGTCCGAGACGATGCGCAGTTCGGTGCTGATCTGCAGCGGTTCGGCGGCGTCGCGCAGGTTCTGCATCAACTGCGCGGTGCAGGCGGCGTCAGCGCGGGCTTCATGGTCGAGTGCGGCGGCGATGCCCGCGCCACGCGCGAAACCGTTGGCGATGTCGGTGGGATGCTGGGCGGTTGATACCGCGACCAGATGCGCCTGCTGCGCCTGCGCCAGGTGCGCGGCAATGTTCAGTACGCGGTCCCCGGTATCGCTGGCGTCGAACAGAACGGCGATGTCGCGTAGCGGATGCAGCATGGCGTTGTCTCCTTCGATGCCTGTGACGCGTTCCCTGCCGTGCGCCGACCCGGGTGCACCGGACGCAGGTCTGTTGTAGCGCATCCGTGATTCGAGTGAATCAAATGTGATTCAGTTTATTAATTGATGATTCATGCTAGCGTGACCGGACCCCGCATCCAGGCCCCTCCATGCGACCTGCCGCTGCCCGCACACGCCGCGACCTGCACCACGCCCTTGCTGCCACCCTGGTCAGCCATCCTCGTTGCACGCTCAGCGAACTGGCGCGCGGGGCAGGCATCAGTCGCGCGACCCTGTACCGGTTCGCGCCAACGCGGGAGGCGATTGACGAGGCCTTGTTCGCGGCGGGATTCGAACGCCTGGAAGCAGCGGCAAGCTCGTTCGATGGCAACGTGGATGCGCAGCAGGTGCTGGAGCAGGTCACGGCGGCACTGCTGGCCGACTGGGAGCTGGTGACGCTGGTGTTCGCGCGGATGATGGAAGAGCAGCAGCGCCAGGGTGACCTGCATCTGCTGCCGGAGCGCTGGGCCCCGATCGGTGAACGTTTCGAGGCGTTTTTCCTGCGCGGCCAGCGAGCGGGTGAGTTCAATGTCGAGTTCACCGCGGTGTGGTTGGCCGACTTCTACTGGACCTGCTTCTACGGCATCACCTGGTCGCTTGCGCGCGGCCGTCTGGCCCCGGCAATGGCCGCATCCACGCTGTTGGCCTCGTTCCGGCATGGGGCGATGAAGGGCTGATTCCCGATGGCGCGCAGCGCGCGCCACCTTGTCGCTGGCCCCACTGTGCGCCGAATTCGCATGGCAACTTGCCGGAAAGGGCGCTGCAGCTGCCGGAATCGTGCACGGGCCGCCGGGGCCGTGTTGCTACAACTGTGGCCAGGCGATTGGCGCCAGAGTTGGCAAATATTAATGTGATGAAGGTCACACATTTGTGCGAAATGTGTTAACTTGGTCACAGATATGTGTGCCCAACCATCCGGGTGCAGGGACGAAGGCAGGTGCCACGGAGTCGGCAGAACACGTAGTTGCGTGCGTCGCCGGTGCCGGGATTTCGTCCCAGGTCACCCATTGAACTTCGGCCCGTCTGAGGGCTGAGCGGGGAAATCAACATGTGGCAGTCGACGACGTCGCGCATTCGCGCGGGCGGTGGATGCGTTCATCCCGGAAAAAACCTGCAGTACCTGCACCCCGGCCGCTGGATGGCAGCCGGCCTGTTGCTGTTGCTGGCAATGCTGGCACCCTCGCTGGCCTGGGCTGCGGCCTATGCCACCGGCGGTAGCAGCCCGTATCGCAACACCGTGCTGTGGTTGACCTGGGGCGGCGGTGCCAATGGCGTGAACAACGTCGCGCTCAACGACGGCGCGACGTCGTCCATCGATATGCCTGTGGCGGCGGGAGTGAACCTGCGCGTGGACTGCCGCCTGAACACCGCCGAGACCGGTGTGCTGCGCAGCTATCGGCCTGGCAACTTCGGCGGTGACAGTCTTGACGATCTGTACAACATCGGCGGCACTGGCACCAGCAACCAGCTGATTGCCGGCATCGCACGTGCGGGCGGCACCTCCAGTTTCAGCATCACCTGCACGTCGACCCTGGGGGGCGCGCCCTACCGCCTGCGCGGCGTGGTGATGGCCGATGCCGAATCGATCAACAACAGCGGCGAGTTCGTCGAAGCCAGCGCGCAGGGCACCTGGAACGTGGTGGAGGTTCGCAAGAACCTGGCCAATGCCACGCCCTATCTGGTGAACAAGTCGACCAGCGGCGCCAACCAGGTGATCCGCTTCGGTCCCGGCAACGACGACAACACGGCGGCCGTTACCTTCCTCAGTTTCGACAATGCCGCACACGCGCCGGGCAACCTGGCGGTGAACATGGGCTTCTCGATGCGCGGCGGCGGCACCACCGCCATCGCCATCGGCCTGCTGGTGCCGTATGCCGACTTCGGTGACGCACCGCAGAGCTACGGCGATGCCATGCACGTGGTGGACGATCTGCAGTTCCGTTCCGATGGCATTCCGCAGGGCGCCAGCAACTTCAACATCAATACCGCCGGTTATACGCCGGGTGGCCTGGCACCACCGTTGACTGATTTCCTCGGCAGCCTGGGCCCGGATACCGAACAGAAGAGCAGCTACAGCGCGGACGCACTGGGCGATGACAACTTCCCGCAGGTGGGGAGCCGTGAAGAAGATGCCTGGCCAACCAGCTACCGGTTGACGGTGATGCAGGCCGGTACGCTGATCACCCAGTCAGTAGCCTGCGCGGGCAATGGCAGCGTTGCCGGCTGGATCGACTTCAACCGTAATGGCACCTTCGATCTCAACGAACGCAGCACGACCGCCGCCTGCAGCGGAGGCCAGGCGAACCTGAGCTGGACGGTACCCAGCGCGGTCAGCGCCGGCACGAGCTACGTGCGGCTGCGCTACTCCACCATCGCCGCGCAGATCCAGAACCCGACCGGCGTGGCCGATGACGGCGAGGTGGAAGACCACCGCATCACCATCACCGCTCCCTCGCTGAAGGTGGTCAAGGGCAGCAACGCCACCGGTGGCATCTGGAACTACGGGCAGGCCGGCACCCAGTACACGCTGACGGTGAGCAATACCAGTGATGTGCCCACCGGTAATCCACCGAATGTGCCGGTGGGTGCGATCATCGTGCGCGACCAGCTGCCGGCCGGGATCGTGCCGAACTGGACGGGTGCCCATGTGAGCGGCAGCTGGAGCTGTACGGCCAGTGGCCAGGACGTCACCTGCACCAGCAGCCAGGTGCTGGCTGCAGCCGGCAGCGCCGGCTCCAGCTCGGCGTTCACGTTGCCGGTGACGGTCACTGCGGCTGCTACCGGTGTGCTGACCAACCATGCCAGCGTGGGCGGCGGCTACGATCCCTTCAACAACGGCAATCCGCCGGCACCCGGCAGCAGCTGCACCGACGTTGACCACTGCACGCGCAGCGATGTGACCGTGCCGGTGACACGGGTGGGCTACGCCAAGCGTTCGAACACCGCCGGCCCGGTCGCGGTGGGTGCGACCGTGAACTATACGGTGGATGTCACCGTGGCCGACGGCAACACCCGCGATGTGCTGACCTTCACCGACACCCTGGGCACCGGCCTGGATTTCGCCAGCGTCAGCAGCCCCGGTGCATTCACCTGCAATGCGGCCAACCCGCTGGTGTGCACGCTGCCGGCAGGCACCGTGCCGGGCACCTACAGCCTGAGCTACACGGCCACCGTGAATGCCCAGGCCAGTGGCCAGGTGGTCAACACCGTGGCCGGCACCGGTACCGATACGCCCACCTGCAGCAGCAACTGCACCACCACCACGCCAGTGGCGGCGCCGCGCATCTCGGTGTCCAAGGCCAGCGGCACCGCCGGTCCGGTTGCCATCGGCGACAGTGTTGCCTATACCGTGACGGTGCTGGTGGCCGACGCGCGCACCACGGCGGTGACCACGCTGACCGATACGCTGGGCACCGGCCTGGACTTTGGCAGCGTCACCAGCGCGGGTAGCTTCAGTTGCACGCCAGGCAACCCGCTGGTCTGCACGCTGCCGGCCGGGACCGTGCCGGGCAGCTATGCGTTCTCGTACACCGGCGTGGTCAACGCTCAGGCCAGTGGCCAGGTGCGCAACGCGGTGGTGCCCAGCGGCACCGACAACCCGTCCTGCGTGGGTGCGTGCGATACCACCACGCCGATGGCCGCAGCGCAGGTGGTCTATGCCAAGCAGGCCTCCACCGGTGGGCCGGTACGGGTGGGTGACCGCATCGACTACACCCTGACTGCAACCGTGACGCGCGCGCGCACCAGTGCCGTGGTCACCCTGACCGATACGCTGGGCAATGGCCTCGATCTCGCTGGCGTGAGCAGCGCAGGCATCTTTACCTGCAACGCCGCCAATCCGCTGGTGTGCACGCTGCCGGCCGGCACCGTGCCGGGTACCTACAGTGTTACCTATGGCGCCACCGTCAATGCGCAGGCGAGCGGCAGTGTGCGCAATGCCGTGCTTGGTAGCGGCACCGACAATCCGTCGTGCAGCGTGAACTGCGATACCACCACCCCGGTGGCGACACCGGGGGTGAGCTATGCCAAGTCGGTGAACAGCACCGGTCCGGTTTCGGCGGGCGATCGCCTGACCTACACCCTGACTACGGTGGTGACCAACTCGCGCACCACCGATGTGGTGACCCTGACCGATACGCTGGGTACCGGCCTGGACTTCGGCGCGGTGACCACTGCGGGGGGCTACACCTGCAATGCCGCCAATCCACTGGTGTGCACGCTGCCGGCTGGCACCGTTCCGGGCAGCTACAGCCTGACCTACACCGCCGTGGTGAATGCGCAGGCCACCGGCCAGGTCACCAACGCCGTGCTCGGCGGTGGTGGCGACAATCCGTCGTGTACCGCCAACTGCGGCACCAGCACGCCGGTGACCGGCAGCGCGATCGACTATCGCAAGACCTCGGCCGCCGCAGGTTCGGTGAAGGTGGGCGACAGCATCGCCTACACATTGACTGCATTGGTCAGCAACTCGCGCACCACGGCGGTGTTCACCCTGACCGACACGATGGGCCCCGGCCTGGACTTCGGTGCGGTGACTGCCAGCCAGGGCTTCAGCTGCAATGCCGCCAATCCGTTGGTGTGCACGCTGCCGGCCGGTACTGTGCCGGGCACCTACACGGTGGACTACACCGCTCGGGTGAATGCCCGGGCCAAGGGCAGCGTCAGCAATGCCGTGCTCGGTAGTGGCACCGGCGTCACCACCTGCACCAGCAACTGCGGAACCACCACGCCGGTGCTGTCGGCGGTGGTGACCTACCGCAAGCAGTCGACCACCGTCACTCCGGTGGGCGTGGGCGATGCGGTGGACTACAGCGTGGAAGTGACGGTCGCCAACTCGCAGACCCTCGATACGCTGACCCTGACCGATACCCTGGGCACGGGCCTGGACCTGCAGTCGGTCACCCAACCGGGACCGTTCACCTGCAACGCCAGCAATCCGCTGGTCTGTACGCTGCCGGCCGGTACCGCGCCCGGGACCTATGCGCTGGGCTACCGCGCGCTGGTCAACGCCCAGGCCAGCGGCAGCGTGCGCAACGCCGTACTCGGCACCGGCGGTGACACGCCCACCTGCAGCGGTGACTGCAGCACCGAGCACGCGCTGGCCGAACCGCGCGTGGTGCTGGAGAAGCAGGCCGGCCCAGCCAGTGGCACCGAAGTGCGACCGGGCGACCGCCTGCGCTACACGCTGGTGGCCACGGTCGAGCGGGCGGCGCTGCGCCAGCCGCTGCAGCTGGTGGATACGCCGGACGCCGGCTTGAGCATCGAAAGCCTGCCCGCCGGATGCGTCCAGCAGGGGCCCGACATCGTCTGCACGGTGCCGACGGGTACTGCTATCGGTCGCCACGAGTTCGCCTACCAGGCCGTGGTCAACCAGGAGGCCCGCATCGAGGTGCTGAACCGCTTGCGCGGACAGTATCCGGATGGCTCGCCGCCGCCGGACTGCACGACCTGCGAGACGCGCCACAAGGTGGTGTCCGACTTCGCCCTGCGCATCACCAAGACCGCCAGCCCGCGCCGGGTGAAGGTGGGCGACCTGGTGCGCTACCAGCTGGTGGTCGAGAACGTGGGCGGCAGCCATTGGCGCAACGGCGTGGTGGTCGATACACCGCCGCCGGGCTTCAGCTACGTCGACGGCTCGATGCGCGTGGCCGACGATGACGGCGCGTTCTCGCTGGCCAGCAGCCAGGTTCCACTGCGCATCGGTGCGGTGGACATTGCCGTGGGTCGCAGTGCGACCATCACCTACCTGTTGCGTGTGGGCGCCGGCGTGCGCGCGGGCAACCACGTGAACCAGGCCGTTGCCACCGCCGACGATGGCACGCCGCTGTCGAACATCGCCACCGCCGAGGTGGCCATGGATGCCGATCCGCTGCTGGAAGACAGCCTGGTATTCGGCACTGTGTTTGATGATCGTGACGGCGATGGCTGGCAGGACAGTGCCGAGCTGAGCGGCGTTCGCGTGCAGGGCGGCTTCGCTGCTGCGGCCTACGTGCCGGGCTCGACCACGCTGGATCGCGGCGATGGCCCGCAACCGCTGGCCGATGCCAGTGCACCGTTGCTGCACGGAGTGCAGATTGGCGTGGTGCATGGCCGCGCGTCCACGTCCGACACCGCCGAGGCGCATCAGGTGGTGCTGCGCCAGCGCCTGCGCGAACTGTCCTTCAGCGATGACTTCGTGCTGGAAAGCGCGCAGGGCCACCGCCTGCGGATGGACGCGCAGGGCGCCACGCGCGTGGAACGCAGCGGTGAGGCCGGCAAAGGCCTCACCGCAGCCGAGCCGAGCGTGCGCCGCGAGATCGCCCGTGTCGCCGAGGGTTACGAAGTGGCTTATGTGATCGGCAACGAAGGCATCCAGGAGCAGGGCATCCCCGGTGTGCGTCTGGCCACGGTGGAAGGCCTGCTGGTGGAGACCGATCCGTTCGGGCGCTACCACCTGGCTGACGTGCACGGAGGTGACGCGCGCCTGGGCCGCAACTTCATCATCAAGCTGGACCCGGCCACGCTGCCGGCCGGGGCTGAACTGACCACCGAGAATCCGCTGCTGCGGCGGGTGACGCAGGGCGTGCCGACCCGCTTCAGCTTCGGCGTGCGCTTGTCGCCATCGCCGCAGGCCGCCGCCGAGCGCATGGAGATTGCGTTGGGCGAGGTGCTGTTCGCACCGGACAGCAGCGAGCTGCAGGCCAACTATCGCCCGGTGCTGAAGAAGATGGCCGAGGTGGTCGACCGCTACCAGGGCGGCGACGTGGTGATCGCTGCCAATGGCGAGAGCCAGGCACTGGCCTTTGCCCGCGCCGCAGCGGTACGCGATGCACTGCAGGCCGAGGTTGCGGAAAGCGCACGCGCCGGCCTGGCCGTGCAGCTGCGCACCGATGTGCGCGATCCCCACTCGCTGCTGGCCGGTGTGGATGCCGGTGGCGCGCTGCTGGGCAACGTGCTGTTCGACACCGACAAGGCCACCGTACGCGACGAGTTCAAGCCGCTGCTGGCCGCCATCGCCGCGCGTCTGGAACAGCTGGGCGGTGGCCAGGTCAGCCTGGTCGGCCACACCGATGTGCGCGGCAGCCATGCCTACAACCAGGCACTGGGCCTGCGCCGTGCCAACGCCGTGTTCGAGGCGCTGCGCAGCCAGCTCAGCCCCGCCGTGCAGCAGCGCCTGCGCGTTCGCAACGAGGAGAGCGCCGCCACCCGTGCGGCTGCCCGCCAACAGGAGGCACGCCCATGAGCGCGCATCACTCTGCCGCCCGCCGTGCGGCCCGCCTGCCGCGCGCTGCGCTGTATCAGGCCCTGCTGCTTGGCCTGGCCGGTGCCGCCCATGCCGAGCCGCCCGCCGCCGAGCCGGCGCCGATCCGTTGTGACGGCACCCAGTGCAATGCCGAGGGCGAACTGTTGTTCAGCCTGCGCTCGCGCAGCTATGACGAACCGGTGACCGAGGGAACGTCCACGCGTTCCAGCTCGCAGGCCCTGCAACCGGACCGCCGGGTCAGTGTGGCGATCGATGAGCCGGGCAAGGCCACCGTGCGTGGCGAGTTCATGATCCGCTTGCCGGAAGGCGGCGCGATCTGGGCCACCGAAGACCCGGCGATGGGCCAGCCGGAACTGTCGGTCTCTGCACCGGGCATGGTCGCCTTCGACGAAGGCCGCATCGTGCGGCCGGTCGAGTTCTACGTGCGTGGCAACTACACCGCCTTCATCCAGCGCCTGGAAGTCAGCGTTTACCGCGGCAGCGACACGGATCGTGTGGCAGCACTGGCGACGTTCGAACTGCCGGTGGCCGCCGTTGCCCAGGGCGTGTGGGATGGCGCGTTGCCGGCCTCGACGCCGCTGCGTCGCGGCGACCGGCTGGTCTACGTGCTGCGCGCCTTTGATGCCGAGGGCAATGTCGATGAAACCACCGCGCAGTCGATGCAGCTGGTGACGCCGGCGGAATTCGAGCGCGGCAACCAGCAGTTGCGTGACGCGCTGGAAGACCGCCGCGGTACCTCGGTGGACGCCAACCAGGCCGCGTCGTTGTCACTGCTGCAGCAGGTGTTCGATGGCAATGGCCTGCGCCAGCAGAACATCCCGGTGTATGGATCGCGGGTGCGCCTGCGTGGCCGCGACCTGCCACTGGGCGCGTCGCTGAAGATCAATGGCGACAGTTATCCGCTGGACCAGGATCGCAAGTTCGCCGCCGAGTACCTGATGCCGATCGGCCATCATGCCTTCGACGTGCGCGTGGAGCGACCGGATGCGCCGGCCATCGCGCGCACGCTGGAAGTCGATGTCAGCGGCCAGTATCTGTTTGGCGTCGGCCTGGCCGACATCACCGTGTACCAGAACAAGGCCAGTGGGGCAGGGCAGGACTTCGCCCGGGGCGAGCGCAATGATGACGTGCTCAGCGATGGCCGCCTGGCCTTCTACCTGAAGGCCAAGACCCGTGGCCGCTACCTGCTGACCGCACAGGCCGATACCCAGAACCGTCCGCTGGACGAGCTGTTCACCGGCTTCACCACGGCCGATCCGCGCGACCTGTTCCGCAGCCTGGACCCGGACCTGTACTACCCGACCTATGGCGACGACTCGCTGACCCAGCGCGATGTTGACAGCATGGGCCGCTTCTACCTGCGCATGGACTGGGACAAGAACCAGGCGTTGTGGGGCAACTACAACACCGGCCTGACCGGCACCGAGTACGCGCAGTACGTGCGTTCGCTGTACGGTGCGGCACTGTCGTGGCGCTCGCGCGGAGCAAATGCCTGGGGGGATGCACGCAGCGAGCTGCGCGTGTTCGGTTCACAGGCCGAAACGGCGCCGGGCCACAGCGAGTTCATCGGCACCGGTGGCAGCCTGTACTACCTGCGGCATGCAAGCATCCTCAGTGGTTCGGACCAGGTGGTGCTGGAAATCCGTGACCGCACCAGCGGCCGCGTCGAGCAGCGCGTGCCGATGGTGCGCGGTGCCGACTACGAGATCGACGCCCTGCAGGGCCGCATCCTGCTGACCCGGCCGCTGGCCCAGGTCAGCCGTGAGAACCTGCGCCGGATCAGCCGCGACGTGCCGCTGGACGGCTATGAGCAGCGCCTGATCGTGGACTACGAATGGGTGCCGACCGGCTTCGACAGCGATGACATCACCGCTGGCGTACGCGGCAAGCACTGGTTTGGTGATCACGTTGCCGTGGGCGCCACCTACGTGGACGAGCAGCGCTCCGGCCAGGACTATTCGATGAAGGGTGCGGACCTGACCCTGCAGGCCGGCCGTGGCACCTACCTGAAGGTCGAGCACAGCCGCAGCGAGGCGACCAGTGCGCCGGTGTTCTTCTCGGACAACGGCGGTCTGAGCTTCAGCCGCCTCAACCCGGAGGGGCTGCGCGAAGGTGAAGCGACCGCCGTTGAAGCACGCGTCAATCTGCGCGAACTGGGCTGGACCCAGCGCGACTGGAGCGCCGGCGCCTGGTGGCGCCAGGTGGACGGCGGCTATTCGGTGGGCCGCTTCGACACCGGCCAGCGCGTGCGCGAGCAGGGCGCCGAGCTGCTGGGCTACGTGACCGACGACTTCAGCCTGTATGCGCGCTACAGCGAGGCCCGCCGTGGCAATGCGTCGTTGATCCAGGCGCAGGCCACCGCCGAATGGCGGATCGGCGAGAACGACCGACTGTCGGCCGAACTGCGCCGTGTGCAGGAGGACCGCGGCCTTGGCGGCAATGTGGCTGGCGTGCTGGCTGCGGCGCGCTACACACACCGCATCGGTACGTCGCTGGATGTGTACGGCGGTGGCCAGCTGACCGTCGACGATGACCATGGCCGCTATGCCGACAACGACGCGGTGGTGGCCGGTGGCACCTGGACCTTCGCCAACCTGTCCACCATTGGTGCGGAAGTCTCGGACGGCGACCGTGGCACCGCCGCGCAGGTCAACGCCGAGTACCGGCTGACCCCGCAGCACAGCTTCTACGGTGCATTCACCCAGTCCACCGACCGCAGCGAGTACGACCCGTTGTTCAGCCCGAACGCACAGGATGGATGGACTCTGGGCCAGCGCTGGCGCCTGTCTGACCAGGTCAACGTGTTCAACGAAAGCCAGTTCCTGAAATCCGGGCAGGAGTC
Organism: Stenotrophomonas maltophilia group sp. Smal32; assembly: GCF_030237085.1. NCBI lineage: Bacteria > Pseudomonadati > Pseudomonadota > Gammaproteobacteria > Lysobacterales > Lysobacteraceae > Stenotrophomonas > Stenotrophomonas maltophilia group sp. Smal32. The sequence continues at coordinate 17,853 of NZ_JASJSI010000041.1, read as the reverse complement.
CGGCCTGGCGCACACCTTCGGCATGGACTTCTATCCGGCGGTGGGCTGGAACGCGGGCTTCACCCTGAGCAACGGCAAGCTGGACGCCAGCAGTGGCCAGGTGGATCGCAAGGCGGTCAGCCTGTCCGGCGGCCGCACCGCGCCCGGTACCGAGTGGCAGAGCAAGCTGGAATGGCGGCGCGATACCGGTGCCGAGCGGCGCACGCAGTGGGTCAGCACCAATCGCCTCAGCCACCGCCTCAGCGACAGCTGGCGCATCGCGGCGCGCTTCAACTATGCCGACACCGACGATGCGATCAATCCGGTGGCGGGTGCGCGCTTCATCGAAGGCAACCTGGGCTTCGCCTACCGGCCGTGGGACAACGACCGCTGGGCGTTGTTCGGTCGCTACAGTTACCTGTACGACCTGTCGACGATGGGCCAGGTGAACGGCGTGGACTACGATCAGCGCACGCAGATCCTGTCGCTGGAAGGCGTGTACCGCATCGACCAGCGCTGGGAGGTGGCGGCCAAGGCGGCGCGGCGCGAAGGCGAGGTGCGTTATGGACGCGGCAGCGGCCCCTGGTTCGACTCGGCCACCAACTTCGCTGCGGGACAGCTGCGCTATGACCTGTACTACCAGTGGCACGGCCTGCTGGAGTATCGGCTGCTGGATGTCCGCGACGGCGGCAGCAGGCAGGGTTGGCTGGCCGGTGTCGATCGCGATATCGGCCGCAACTTCCGCGTGGGTGTGGGCTACAACTTCACCGACTTCAGCGATGACCTGACCAGGTTCGATTACACCCATCGCGGGTGGTACCTGAACCTGGTGGGGCGCTATTGAGGAGCGCAGCCGGGCATGGGCCCGGCTGTACATGAGCGGATACGCCGGGCGATGCCCGGCGACGGATCATTCCTGCCTGAGCAGCTGCACCAGCTGGCGCAGGCGATAGGGCTTGGGCAGGAACTCCACCTGCTCAGGCAGGGGCGGCAGCTGCGAACGCGCATAGCCGGAGGACAGGATCATGCGTGCCTGCGGCTGCTCACGCGCGACGTGCTCGCTGAGCTCGATGCCGGACATGCCGTTGGGCATGCTGATGTCACTGAACACCACGTCGAAACGCGCGTCGCCCTTCAGCAACGCTGCGGCTTCATGCCCGTCGGCGGTGGTGGCCACCTCGATGCCGAAATCGCGCAGGGCCAGGCCGATCATTTCGCGAAGATCAGTCTGGTCTTCCACCATCAGAACGCGGATCGGGTCATCGGTCATGGATTGCTTCCTCGGTTGCGGGTAGCAGCAGGCTGACCGTGGTGCCGACACCGGGCGTGGTGGACACGTCGACGAAGCCGCCGCTCTGGGTAGTGAATCCGAACACCTGGCTCAGGCCCAGGCCGCTGCCCTTGCCGATGTCCTTGGTGGTGAAGAAGGGCTCGCTGGCCTGCTCGGCGATGTCGGCGGCCATGCCGTGGCCCTCGTCGCAGACGCTGAGGGTGACATAGCCGCGTTGCAGCGTGGTGTCCGCATCCGGGTCGAGGCGATGTTCCAACGCGGTACTGATCAGGATGCGGCCGCCATCGGCGGTGGCCTCCACGGCATTGGCCACCAGGTTCGCCAGGGCGGTCTGGAGCTGCATCGCATCGGTGCTCACCTGCGGCAGGCCTGGGGTGAGATGGGCTTCCAGTACCACCGTGGGCGGGCAGGCGCGTTGCAGGTCCGGCAGCCACTGCCGTACCATCGCATTGATGTCCACCGATTCCCGGATCAGGGTCTGGCCGGTGCTGAAGGCCAGCAGCTGGCGGGTCAGCAGCGCGCCGCGGTCGGTGGCTGCCTGCGCGGCATCCAGCAGCTCGGCTGCGCGCGCATCGTCACTGCTGACACGCAGCGACAGCAGGTCCAGCGCATTGCCGATGGTGGTCAGCAGGTTGTTGAACTCATGCGACAGGCCACGGCTGAGACGGCCAACGGTCTCGAACTGCTGGGTGTTGCGCAGCGCACGCTGGGCATCGCGCAGCAGCCGCTGCGCTTGCCACTGCTCGGTGATGTCACGGGTGATCTTGACGAAGCCGAGCAGTTCGCCGGCTTCCACGACCGGTTCGATGACCACGCTGGCGCGGAACGACGAGCCATCGCGGCGAACGCGCCAGCCTTCACTGGCGACATGCCCCTGCTGCGCTGCGACGCGAAGCAGGCGCTGGGGTTCACCGGCCTCGCGGTCGGCGGCCAGGTAGAAGCGGCTGAAGTGCGTTCCCACCACTTCATCGGCTGAATAGCCCTTGATACGTTCGGCGCCCGGGTTCCAGCTGCACACGATGCCTTCAGGATCAAGCAGGTACAGCGCATGGTCGCGCACGCTGTCGATCAGCAGTCGCAGTTGTCGGGAAGGGTCCGTCAGCACGGACGTCGTAGAAGCGGCTGCGTCCACGTGTAAATAAGTGTTACCCCTGTGAGGGACGTGAAGCTAGGCACTCAAGTGTGAAGGATGCGTGCACACCTGACACGTGCCATTTGTCCTGTGCGGCTGAATGCGACACGGAGTACCATCTTCCACCCTTTGCCTTCTGGAACCGACCTGCATGCGTCCTGGTGCGACTACGCGTGACCGCTGGATCTGGATGACGTCCGCCTTGCTCCTGGCCGCGACCATCGCGTTGGAACTGGTCGTCCCGCTCGGCTACGCGGTATGGCTGGCCTACTTCCTCGCGGTCGGCGTGACGGTGTTCCAGCGCAGTGCACGCGCGCCGTTCGTGGTCGCGGTGATCGCCTGTGTCCTGCTGGTGATCGGCTTCAACGTTGCGCCAGCCAGCAACAATTCGTCGTTCTCGCTTGTCAACCGTACCGTGGGTGGCTGCGCCTTCCTGATGATCGCACTGATCGTCTCGCGCGCGATCCAGGCCCGGCGCCAGGCGATGCGCGCGCTCTGGCTGCAGGAGGCTGAGAATGCCGTGGCGATGAGCCTGCGCGGTGACCTCGGGCCGGAGCAGATCGCCGAAGCGGCAGCAGTGAGCCTGGCCGGGCAGCTGGGCGCAGAGGTCGGTGCGGTCTATCGGCTGGACGGCGGTCGGCTGCAGCTGACCGGTGGCGTGGCGCTGCCCTCTGGGACGCCGGCCTCCCTGGCCCTGCACGAAGGACTGGCCGGGCAGGTTGCGCGGGACGAACGCATCCGCCACCTGCGCGGCGAAGACGCTGCCGTGCTCGAACTGCAGACCAGCCTGGGCCGGCTGCCGGTGCGCGAGCGCATCCTGGCGCCGATCAGCAGCGATGGTGCGGTGGTCGGTGTCGTCGAGCTGGGCCGCGCGCGGGCGGGTGAACAGCGTGATCTGGATCGTGAGCTGCTGGAGCGCTGCGCCGAGACGATCGGCATGGCCCTGCGCGCTTCGCTGCTGCGCGCACAGCTGGTCGTGCTGCTGGAAGAATCACAGCGGCAGGGCGAGGAACTGCAGGCGCAGCAGGAAGAGCTGCGGGTGGCCAACGAAGAGCTGGAAGAGCAGAGCCGCAGCCTGCAGCAGTCGCAGAGCCATCTGGAAGAGCAGCAGGCCGAGCTGGAACAGAGCAACGTGCAGCTGGAAGAGCGCACCCACGAGCTGGAAGCGCAGAAGCAGGCGCTGCTGGTTGCACAGTCACAGCTGGTGCGCAACAGCAACGAGCTGGCGGCTACGTCGCGCTACAAGTCCGAATTCCTGGCCAACATGTCGCACGAGCTGCGCACGCCGCTGAACAGCTCGCTGATCCTGGCCAAGCTGCTGGCCGACAACAAGGACGGCACGCTCACCGAGGAGCAGGTGAAGTACGCCCGCGCGATCCTGTCGTCCAACAACGACCTGCTGGCGCTGATCAACGACATCCTCGACCTGTCGCGCATCGAGGCCGGCCATGTCGAACTGTCCGATGAAGTGGTGGTGGTCGAGAGCGCGCTGCAGCGCCTGCGCGAGACGTTCGAGCCGATGGCGCGGCAGAAGGGCCTGGCCCTGCAGATCGAGGCCGACGCCCTGGCACCGAGCCAGATGGTGGTTGACGGCCAGCGGCTGCAGCAGATCCTGAAGAACCTGCTGGCCAACGCGGTGAAGTTCACCGAGCATGGCAAGGTCAGCCTGCACGTGCGTGCCGGCGGCAACGGCCGCATCCGGTTCGAGGTCTGTGACACCGGCATCGGCATTGCCCGCGAGCAGCTGGATGTCATCTTCGAAGCGTTCCGCCAGGCCGATGGCAGCACCCGCCGTCGCTACGGCGGTACCGGCCTGGGCCTGTCGATCTCGCGCGATCTGGCCGAGCGCATGGGCGGCGGCATCCAGGTCGACAGTGAGCCCGGGCGCGGCAGCTGCTTCATCCTGGAGCTGCCGTTGCAGGGTGCGCCCGCGGCGAGCGCAGCCGACGCTGCCGAGGTCCCCGTGGCAGCGCCGCCGACGGCGCCGGTCGTGCTGCCGGCCGCGCCCGTACGCGCTGCGACCGCGGCAGCGCCGGTTGCTGCGATGGCCGGCGTAGCCGACGACCGCGGTCGCCGCCAGCGCGCCGGGCGCCTGATCCTGGCGGTCGAGGACGATGCCACGTTCGCCGAAGCACTGGTGGCCCTGGCCCATGAACTGGACTTCGACTGCGTGGTGGCAGGCACGGCGGAAGAGGCGCTGGCGCTGGCCAGCGAACTGCGTCCGAACGGCATCCTGCTCGATATCGGCCTGCCGGACGTGTCGGGCCTGAGCGTGCTGGAGCGCCTGAAGCGCAACCCTGATACCCGGCACATCCCGGTGCATGTGGTCTCGGCGACGGACCGCAGCCAGGTGGCGCGCGAGCTGGGCGCGATCGGTTTTGCGATCAAGCCGACCACGCGCGAGCGGCTGGTGACGGCCATCGAGCAGCTGGAACAGACCAGCCAGCGCGACGTGCGGCGCCTGCTGATCGTCGAGGACGACAGCGAGCTGCGCCACAACCTGGAACTGTTGCTGGGTCGCGACCAGCTGCAGATCGTCGCGGTGGGCACCCTGGCCGGTGCGCTGGAACAGCTCAGCACGGTCACGTTCGACTGCATGGTGATGGACCTGTCGCTGCCCGATGGCAGCGGCTACGACCTGCTCGAACACATGGCCGGCAACGATGACGTCGGTTTCCCGCCGGTGATCGTCTACACCGGCCGCGCGCTCAGCCGCGAGGAAGAGCAGCGCCTGCGCCGCTATTCCAAGAGCATCATCATCAAGGGCGCACGTTCGCCCGAGCGCCTGCTGGACGAGGTGACCCTGTTCCTGCACAGCGTGGAGGCCAGCCTGCCCAGCGACCAGCAGCGCCTGCTGCGCGAGGCCCGCCGTCGCGACACCGTGCTCGACGGTCGGACGGTGCTGCTGGCCGAGGACGACGTGCGCAACATCTTCGCACTGTCCAGTGTGCTCGAACCGCTCGGCGTCACGCTGGAGATCGCGCGCAATGGCCAGGAAGCGGTGGATCGGCTGGCCGAGCGCGAGGTCGACCTGGTGCTGATGGACATCATGATGCCGGAGAAGGATGGCCTTGCCGCGATGCGCGAGATCCGTGCGCAGCGCCACCTGCAGGACCTGCCGATCATCGCGCTGACCGCCAAGGCCATGCCCGACGATCGCGAGCGCTGCCTGCAGGCGGGCGCCAACGATTACATCGCCAAGCCGATCGACGTCGACAAGCTGGTCTCGCTGTGCCGGGTCTGGTGCTCGCGGCAATGAACGAACAGGCCCTGTTCGACCTGGAGCTGAAGGTCCTGCTGGAGGCGCTTTACCAGCGCTACCACTATGATTTCCGCAGCTACGCGGTATCGTCGCTGCGCCGGCGCATGCGCCAGGCCATGCAGCGTTACGAATGTGAGCGCCTGTCTGACCTGCAGCACCGCCTGCTGCACGAGCCGGAACTGTTCGCCCAGGCCATGCAGTTCTTCACGGTGCAGGTCTCGGAAATGTTCCGTGACCCTGCGTATTTCCGTGAGCTGCGCGAGCAGGTGGTGCCGGTACTGCGCACCTATCCCTCGGTGAAGCTGTGGGTGGCCGGCTGCAGCACCGGTGAGGAAGTGTGGTCGCTGGCGATCCTGCTGCACGAAGAGGGTCTGCTTGATCGCAGCATCGTCTATGCCACCGACATCAATCCGGCCGCGCTGACCACCGCCGAGGCGGGTGCCTATGGCATCGACCGGATGGCCCAGTTCAGCCGCAACTACCTGGCCGCCGGTGGCACGGCGTCGCTGTCCGACTACTACGCCACCGCCTACGATGGTGCGGTGTTCGACCGCCAGCTGCGCCGCAACGTGGTGTTCGCCGATCACAGCCTGGCCACCGATACCGTGTTCTCCGAAGTGCACCTGGTGTCGTGCCGCAACGTGCTGATCTATTTCAACCGCGACCTGCAGGACCGCGCCGTCGGCCTGTTCCGCGAGGCGCTGGTGCATCGTGGCTTCCTCGGCCTGGGCAGCAAGGAGTCGCTGCAGTTCGGGCGTCACCACGATGCCTTCGAGGTCTGTTCGCGCGAGCACCGCCTGTACCGGAAGGTGGCCTGATGGTGGTGCCGGCGCGTCCCGCGCTGCTGGTGATCGGTGCGTCGGCGGGTGGGGTCGCGGCCCTGCAGGCCGTGCTGGGTGCGTTGCCGTCGGGGCTGCCGGCGCCGGTGCTGGCCGTGCTGCACCTGCCGCGTGACCGCACCAGCCGCATCGCCGAGGTGCTGGCGCCGTACTGCGCGTTGCCGGTGCGCGAGGCCGAGGACAAGCAGCCACTGCAGCCCGGTACGGTGACGTTCGCGCCACCGGACTACCACCTGCTGGTGGAAGACGCCGGTTCGCTGGCGTTGTCGGTGGATGCGCCGGTGCTGTTCTCGCGGCCGGCCATCGACCCGTTGTTTGAATCCGCCGCCGCGGTGTTCGGCCCGCAGGTGCTTGCACTGTTGCTGACCGGCGCCAGCAGCGATGGCAGCGAAGGTGTCGCCGCGGTGCGTGCTGCCGGTGGCCGTGCCTGGCTGCAATGTCCCGAGGAAGCCGAGGCGTCGATGATGCCGGCGTCCGCCCTGCAGTACGCCGGTGCCGATGCCGTGCTGCCTCTTGAAATGATGTGTCGCCGCCTGAAGGAGTCGTTTGCATGAACCTGCTGCCACCGGACCCTGCGCACTCGCAGACCCGGGTCAACCTGCTGATCGTCGACGACGTGCCGCAGAACCTGGTAGCCATGCAGGCATTGCTGCAGCGCGAAGGGGTCAACCTGCTGCTGGCTGGCTCGGGTGCGCAGGCACTGGAGTTGTTGCTGGAGCACGAAGTGGCCCTGGCCCTGCTCGACGTGCACATGCCCGAGATCGATGGCTTCACCCTGGCCGAGCTGATGCGCGGTTCGCATCGCAGTCGCGACGTGCCGATCATCTTCCTGACCGCCTCGCCTGACGATCCGCTGCGCGTCTTCAAGGGCTACGAGAGCGGCGCCGTGGATTTTCTGCACAAGCCGGTGGCGCCACAGGTGATCCTGAGCAAGGTCAATGTCTTCATCGAGCTGTACCAGCAGCGGCAGTTGCTGAAGGCGCGCAACGAGGCACTGGAGCGCGCGTTGAAGCTCAACGAGACGATGGCCGCGGTGCTGACCCACGATCTGCGCACGCCGCTGTCGGCGATCCTGCTGTGCACCGACAAGCTGGCGCTGGAGCTTCCGGAAGGCAACGCAGGCGCGCAGCAGACCCTTCAGCACCTGGAAGCCAGCACCCTGCGGATGGCGCGGATGGTCGAGCAGCTGCTGGATTTCTCGCGGATCCGCAGCGGTGGCCTGAGGCTGGAGGCAAGTGCCTGCGATCTGGCCGACGTGACGCGCGCGGTAGTGGCCGAAGCAGGCAGCGCGCATGGGATGGACCGGATCCGCCTGGACATGCAGGGAGACACGCGGCTGCAGGGCGATCTGGATCGCCTTGGCCAGGTCGCCGCCAACCTGGTCGGCAATGCGCTGACCCATGGCAGCGAGGCCAGGGTGGAGGTGGATGGGCGCGACCCGCGCAGCGTGCTGCTGCGGGTCAGTAACGCCGGCCGGATCGATGATGCGCTGTTGCCGCGACTGTTCGAGCCCTTCAAGGCCAGCTTCCACCAGAGCAAGGGCCTGGGCCTTGGCCTGTACATCGTCGATCAGTTCGTCCGCGCGCACGGCGGGCGCATTGCGGCCCGCAACGAAGCGGGGCAGGTGGTGTTCGAGGCAGTGCTGCCACGGCGTTGCGACGGCGCGGTCATGGCGGCAACCTGAACTCTTCAGGCAACGGCCCGGCGGACTGAGACGGACTCGTCCGCAACTGCTACCGTGGGTGCACATCCTGCCAGGGAAGCGCCATGCCATTGCGCGTCATCGCCTACGTCAGCCGGGCGCTGCCGGACCTTTCCGCCGAGCGCCTGCATCGGCTGGTGGAAGACGCGGCACGTTTCAACAAGCTGGCAGGGGTGACCGGCGTGCTGCTGCATGACGGCGAACGTTTCCTGCAGTACATCGAGGGTCCGCCGGACGGCATCGATTCGGTCTACGAGCGCATCCTGCAGGCAGGAAGCCACATCGACATCATCGAACTGGCACGCGGGCGCCTGGGCCAGCGCCAGTTTCCGTATTGGGCGATGCGGTCGCTCCCGGTCGACGCGGCGATGCTGCGCCAGCTTTCTTCCAGTGACTGGTCAGGGTTCACCCGCACCCTGCAGGGCGACCGTTCGGCACCGACGCCGGTGGACCTGCTCGATCAGGTGGTGCAGCCGGTGCTGCACGCTGGTTGAAGGCCTGCGCCGGATTCAGCGCGAAGTACCACCGCAGTAGGCCGCATGCAGCGCCTGCAGCACGCCCAGCGCCGGCCCTTCAATGACCCGGTAGTGGATCGCCTGTGCTTCGCGCCGGGTCGCCACGATATTCAGTCCGCGCAGTACCGCCAGGTGCTGTGACAGCGCCGATGCGCTCAGGCCGGTCAGTGCCTGCAGTTCCGGCACCGGTGCCTCACCTTCTACCAGGCGGCACAGCACCCGCAACCGGGCCGGGTGGGCGAGGCTTTTGAGCAGCGTGGCTGCCTGTGAAGCGTGTTCGGCCATCGCGGCGCTGTCGAGCTGGGTGCGGGCCATGGTTGACCATTTTGTTTAGGATGATCTAATTTAGAATAATCTAAATAAATGGACAATCCCATGTGCGGCAGTGAAGAGGGCGGGGCATGAACGTGCCATGGAGTGCAGTGGCAGGTGGTGCGTTGATCGGCGCCGCTGCGGTGCTGTTGCTCGCCACCATCGGACGCGTGGCGGGCATCAGCGGCATCGCCGCGGGCAGCCTGCACGCAGCCAAAGGCGAGCGTGGCTGGCGCTGGGCCTTCCTGGCCGGACTGCTCGCGTCGGCTGGGCTGGTACTGTGGTGGCAATCGGTGCCCGAGGCATCGCCACGCGTGTTGCTGCGTGATGCTTTGCCGGCCTGGCAGTTGATCGGAGCCGGGCTGCTGGTCGGCTTCGGTACACGGCTGGGCAATGGCTGCACCAGTGGTCACGGCGTCTGCGGCATGGCCCGCGGCTCAAAGCGTTCGCTGGCAGCCGTGCTGGTGTTCATGGCCTGCGCGATGCTGACCACCTTCCTGGTCCGTCATGGCGGAGGCCTGGCATGAGCCGCGCAGTCTGGGCCGCCGGCGCGGCGGGCGCATTGTTTGGCATGGGGTTGGCGCTTTCGGGAATGACCGACGCGCGTCGTGTCCTCGGCTTCCTCGACATCACGGGCGACTTCGATCCCGCGCTGATGTGGGTGCTGGGCTCGGCGCTGCTGGTCAGTGCGGTCGGGCAGCGTTGGGTGCTGCGGCGCGTGCAGCCGTGGTTCTCGCTCCACTTCCAGCTGCCTGCTGCCCGGGGTGTCGATGCTCGCCTGCTGCTGGGTGCCGCGCTGTTCGGCATCGGCTGGGGCTGGGCGGGCTATTGCCCGGGCCCGGCCATCGCCGGGCTGGCCGTGGCATCGCGCGAATCCCTGTGGTTCGTGCCGGCGATGCTTGCAGGATTCTGGCTGCACGACCGCTTCGTTCGTTGAGGCTTCACCCCTGTGTCACCCTGCTTGGGGTCCTATCTTCGGATCACGGGGAAAGGAGTGCAACGACATGGCACGGATGAAGTGGATGGGAAGAGGGATGCTGGTGGTCGCGCTGGCCGCAGCCGTGGCACCGGCTCTGGCCTGCACGCGCGCGGTGTACCTGGGCGACAACGGTGATGTGATCACCGCGCGCTCGATGGACTGGAAGGTCGATGTGGCGACCAACCTCTACATACTGCCGCGCGGCATTGCGCGCACCGGCCAGGCAGGCCCGAAGTCGTTGGCCTGGACCGCGCGCTACGGCTCGGTGGTGGCGACCGGCTACGACGTGTCGACCACCGATGGCATGAACGAAAAGGGCCTGGTGGCCAACCTGCTGTGGCTGGTCGAATCGGAGTATCCACAGCAGCGTGGCACCAAACCGGGCCTGGCCATCTCGCTGTGGGCACAGTACGTGCTGGACAACTTCGCCACGGTGGACGAGGCGGTGGCAGCGCTGAGGCGTGAACCGTATTCGATCGTCACGGACAAGGTGCCCGGTGAGGATCGCCAGGCGACGCTGCACCTGTCGCTGTCCGATGCCAGCGGCGACAGCGCCATCGTCGAGTACATCGGCGGTCGTCAGGTGATCCATCATGACCGGCGCTACCAGGTGATGACCAACTCGCCGATCTTCGAGCAGCAGCTGGCGCTCAACACCTACTGGCAGCAGATCGGTGGCACGGTGATGCTGCCGGGCACCAACCGTTCCGCCGACCGCTTCGCGCGCGCCTCTTTCTACATCAACGCCATTCCCAAGGCCGAAGACCCGGTCGTGGCGCTGGCCAGTGTGTTCAGCGTGATCCGCAATACCTCGGTGCCCTACGGCATCACCACGCCGGGCGAGCCGAACATTTCATCCACGCGCTGGCGCACCGTGGCCGACCACAAGCGGAGGCTGTACTTCTTCGAATCCGCACTGACCCCGAACACGTTCTGGGTCGATCTGAACAAGGTCGATTTCGGTGGCAAGGTGCTCAAGCTGGATCTTGGCCCGGACCAGCGCAATACCTTCTCCGGCGATGCACTGGGCCAGTTCGTGCCCAGCGCACCGTTCACCTTCCTCGGCGTCGACGGTTAGTTCGACGCCTGGCCGGAGGCCGGGTAGACCGCCTGGATCGTGCAGCTGCCGCGGGTGTACTGCGGCAGCGGCGCGATCCCGTCATGGCGCAGGTCGCCTGCTTCGAACCCGGCGGTCGTGACCCGGTCGCCGGGATTGCCGCAGATCAGGCCATTCTGCAGGCCGGAGTGGAAGCTGAGCTGTGGCGCACGATCAAGCTGGCGGCAATGGCTGCCGAGTTCCACGCGGTAGTAGCGATGCCCGCCATTGCGGCGCGGATTGGTCTCCACCAGCATGCCCTGCGGATCGGACGACCATGCGCGCACGTTGCGGGTCGCGAAGCAGTACGAGGGCGAGCCGCCGAAGCTGCGGCGCACCTCCTTGCGTTCGCGGATGGTCATGGCGGGTAGGGTAGCGGTGCGCAGGCGGTCGCTGTCGCGGGCCACGCTGGCATAGTCGCGGTTCTGTACCGGCGTGACCGCGCTGACGGCGCAGCTGCGGCCGTCAACCACGACGCGCTCGCTGGGTCGGCCGCAGGCCCAACCGGCGGGCGCTTCCAGCTTCAAGGTGGTGGCTGCGCGGACCCCGGGGCAATCCTCGCTGAAATCGATGCGATAGGCCTGGCCGGACGCAGCGCGCAGGGCAATCGAGCGCGGCGAGGCCTGCTCCACTTCCTGCACTCCGACAGCGTCCATGCAATGCGGTGCCGGTGGCATACGTTGCTGTGCGGAGGCCGTCGCGGCGAGGGCCAGGCCGAGGCCGGCAGCAAGCACCAGGCGCACGTACTGATCGGTCATGACCTGCATTCCCTGCGTTGGATGACGGATCGACTATAGCAGCGGTTTGCGCGGCCGGTATTACACGCGCACACTGCGCCGATGGGCGCCATCTTCCACCTGCGGCACTACGGCCAGGCCACCGGCCTGGACCGCCATGACTATGCGCAGTGGGTGCTGCCGCTGCGGGGTGAACTGCAATTCGAAATGGAAGGCCGCGGTGGTCGCCTGGACGTCCTGCAGGGGGCATTCGTTGCCGCCGGTGAGGCGCATGACCAGATGGCGGATGGGCCGAATGGTTTCGTGATCGTCGATTGTGCCCCGGGTGTGCTCGATGACGGCACGCAGGAGTATCTGTGCCGCCAACGCTGGCTTTACCTGCCATTGGCGCTGCGCCGGCGTCTTGCCAGCGTACAGGCTGGGCAACCGATGCCGGCGCTGTTGCCGCAGTTGTTGCAGGTGTTTGCCCCCGCCGGCAGTGGCGCACGCATGCAGGGGCTGTGCGCGGCAGTGCAGGCGGAGCCCGGCCAGGCGTGGCCGGTGGCGCGCATGGCCGCGTTCGTGGGTGTCGGCGAGAGCCGCTTGCATGCGCTGTTCCAGCGTGAGTTCGGGCTCAGCCCGCAGGCTTGGCTCAGTGCGTGCCGGTTGCGCTGGGCCAAGCACCAGCTGCGCACCAGCGCCGCGTCGATCTGCGATATCGCACTCGCTGCAGGCTATTCCGAGCAGAGCGCACTGACCCGAGCGCTGCGCCGCGAGTGCGGCCAGACCCCCGCAGCGTGGCGCCGGGGCGCCATCTGACCTGTAGAGCCGAGCCCACGCTCGGCTGCCTTTATCTACACAGCGGGCAATCGCAGCCGAGCATGGGCTCGGCTCTACAGATCAGCGACAGCGCAGGGCAGTAGCCTGGGTCAAGAGCGTGCACCGGCCAGCGCTTACACTGCGCGGCCTGTTCTCTCTCCCCCGAAGAACCCGAATGCGCAACAACCCGATGGCCCTGGGCATCGCCAATGGCGTTGCCGCCGGCGCGCTCTGGGGCGTGGTCTTCCTCGCGCCCGCTGTGCTGCAGTCGTTCAACGCCCTGCAACTGTCCGCCGGTCGCTACCTGGTCTATGGCCTGATTGCCGTAGCCCTGTTGCTGCCGCGCTGGAAACGGCTGGCGCCGAAGCTCGGTCGCGCCGAATGGATCGGCCTGCTGTGGCTGAGCCTGGCTGGCAACCTCGTGTACTTCCTGTTGCTGGCCACCGCGGTGCAGTGGGCAGGCGGCGCGGCGGCGTCCCTGATTGTCGGCCTGATTCCGGTGGTGGTCACCCTGGTCGGCGTGCGCGAACAGGGTGCAGTGCCTTTGAAGCAGCTGCTGCCGGCGTTGGGCCTGTGCGTGCTCGGCGTGGCCTTGGTCGGCTGGGAGGCACTGATGTCCGAGCACCTGGCAACCCCGTGGCGGCAGCGCCTGATCGGCCTGTTGTGCGCGTTTGGCGCGCTGTTCTCGTGGGCACTGTACTCGATCGGCAACAGCCGCTGGCTGGCGCGCCGGCCGGACCTGTCCAGCCACGACTGGTCACTGCTGACCGGCGTCACCACCGGTGGCCTGGCCCTGCTGCTGGTGCCGATGGCCTTCATCGGTCACACCGGCAGCCATTCGGCGGCGCAATGGAGCGGGTTCTGGGCCATCAGTGCGGGTGTGGCAGTGGTGGCCTCGATCCTCGGCAACGCATTCTGGAACCGGGCCAGTCGCCTGCTGCCACTGACCCTCACCGGGCAGATGATTGTGTTCGAGACGCTGTTCGCGCTGCTGTACGCCTTCGCCTGGCAGCAGCGTTGGCCGACGCTGCTGGAGGCGCTGGCAATCGTGTTCCTGGTGGCGGGTGTGATGCTGTGCGCGCATGCACATCGCACGCCGCGGGCAATCGCCGAACATGCCGGCTGAATACGGCCCGCAAGCGCGCTGATGTCCACTTTGTCTCAGTTGCAACCAAATGCCGGCACGTTGGCCGATGATCGCCGCAGAGAAATTTTGCATCGCAGCACTTGACAGCCGCCCGGCGTGCAGTGTTTTCTGTACGCCATGGTCCTTGATGCCGCCCACGCCAGCCTGATCGCCCCCGCCACTGCGGGCCGTTCGACTGTGCCGGTCGCCATCACCACCATTACCACCACCACCGTCACCACTCGCCTGGTGCGGCCCGTCGTCTTCGTGTAACTCCCGAAAACCACGGCCCCGCACCATCCAGGTGGCGGGGAGACTCGACACTTGCATGCGACGGGGCCTCCTGCCGAGGTCTGCATGTCTTCCCACGCCCCCGCCCAACCCGTTGCCCCGGCCGATCTGGCCGCACCGTCCATCGTCGTGCACAAGTTCGGCGGCACGTCGGTGGCCGACGCCGAGCGCTACCGCCATGTCGCCGGCCTGCTGCTGGCGCGTCCCGAATCGCTGCAGGTCACTGTCGTTTCGGCAATGAAGGGCGTCACTGACGCGCTGATCGAGCTGGCGCAGCTGGCGGCCAAGGGCGACGAAGGGTGGCGCGAGGCCTGGTATGCGCTGCGCGCACGCCATCGGGGCGCAGCCGTGGCGCTGCTGGGCGAGCAGGTGGGCGAGACCGTGGAATGGATCGATGCCCGCTTCGAGCAGTTGGCCGAGGTACTGGCGGCGCTGGCGGTGATCGGCGAGCTGCCGCGCGAAGTACTCGACCGCGTGCAGGGCCTGGGCGAAGTATTCTCCGCGCAGCTGCTCGGCACGCACCTGCAGGCGCTGGGCGAAGACTGCGCGGTGCTGGATGCGCGCGATGTGCTGGTGGTCGGCCATGGCGAACTGGGTGTGGATGTCGACTGGGAAGCTAGTGCGGACCGCTTGGCCAAGTGGCGCCTGCAGCATCCCCAGCCGCGGGTGGTTGCCACGGGTTTCGTCGCCCGTGACCGCCACGATCGCATCACCACGCTCGGACGCAATGGCAGCGACTATTCCGGTGCGATCTTCGCCGCGTTGTTCAACGCCGATGAACTGCACATCTGGACAGATGTCGATGGCGTGCTGTCGGCCGACCCGCGGCTGGTGCCCGAGGCGGTACAGCTGGAATCGCTGAGCTACGACGAAGCCTGCGAGCTGGCCTATTTCGGGGCCAAGGTTGTGCACCCGCAGACGATGTCGCCGGCGATCCGCCTGGGCCTGCCGATCTTCATCCGCAATACCTTCCAGCCGGCGCATCCCGGTACGCGCATCTCGGCAGAGCGCTCACCGCGTGGGCCGGTGAAGGGCCTGACCCTGAGCCCCGGGCTGGCCCTGCTGAACCTGGAAGGCACCGGCTTGATCGGCGTGCCCGGTACGGCCGAGCGTGTGTTCGCCGCGCTGCGCCAGGCGCAGGTGTCGGTGGTGATGATCTCGCAGGGCTCGTCGGAACATTCGATCTGCTGCGTGGTGCGTGCCGCCGAAGCCGCGCGGGGGCGCGAGGCGCTGTTGCACGCATTCGCGCATGAACTGTCGGTCGGCCAAGTGCAGCGCGTCCAGGTCAGCGGGGGCGTCAGCGTGCTGGCCGCGGTGGGCGATGGCATGGCCGGCCAGCCGGGCGTGGCGGCCCGCCTGTTCGAAGCCCTGGGTCGTGCGCAGGTGAACATCCTGGCGATCGCGCAGGGCTCGTCGGAGCGCAACATCTCGGTGGCGGTGGACAGTGCCGATGCCACCCGCGCATTGCGCGCCGCACATGCCGGCTTCTGGCTGTCGCCGCAGACGTTTGCGGTGGGCGTGATCGGGCCGGGCAATGTCGGCGCGGCACTGCTTGACCAGCTGCTGGCGGCGCGCCCGCAACTGCTGGCCAAGGCCAATGTCGACCTGCGCCTGCGTGCGATGGCCTCGCGCTCGCGCATGCGGCTGGAAGTGGACGGCCTGCACGCCGATTGGC
This sequence comes from Stenotrophomonas maltophilia group sp. Smal32, assembly GCF_030237085.1. Taxonomy (NCBI): domain Bacteria; kingdom Pseudomonadati; phylum Pseudomonadota; class Gammaproteobacteria; order Lysobacterales; family Lysobacteraceae; genus Stenotrophomonas; species Stenotrophomonas maltophilia group sp. Smal32. Next base: position 2,119 of record NZ_JASJSI010000041.1, on the reverse strand, counting down.
GGGAGGCACTGCAGGACGCGGGGGAGTCCAGCGACCTCGATCGCTTCACCGAACACCTGCTGGCCGCGCACCTGCCGCATGCGGTGGTGATCGACTGCAGTGGCAGCGCCGAGGTGGCCGAGCGTTATGAGGGCTGGCTGGCGGCCGGCATCCATGTGGTCACCCCGAACAAACAGGCCGGTGCCGGGCCGCTGCCACGCTACCAGCGCATCCGTGCTGCTGCGGCCGCCAGTGGTGCGCGCTTCCGCTACGAGGCCACGGTGGGCGCGGGCCTGCCGGTGATCACCACACTGCGTGATCTGATGGATACGGGCGACGAGGTGCTGGCCATCGAAGGTATTTTCTCCGGCACGCTGGCCTGGCTGTTCAATCGCTTCGACGGCAGCCAGCCATTTTCTTCGCTGGTCGCGCAGGCGCGGTCGATGGGCTACACCGAGCCGGACCCGCGCGATGACCTGTCCGGCGTGGACGTGGCACGCAAGCTGGTGATCCTGGCGCGCGAGGCCGGCCATGCGCTCAGCCTGGAGCAGGTGCAGGTGGAAAGCCTGGTGCCGGCGCTGCTGCGCGAGGGCAGTGTGGATGACTTCATGGCGCGCCTGGGCGAGTCCGATGCCAGCCTGCTGCAGCGGTTGCACGATGCGCGGGCGCGCGGTGCCGTGCTGCGCTATGTGGCGCGGCTTGGCGCCGATGGTGCTTCGGTGGGCCTGCAGGAGCTGCCGGCCGATCACGCCTTCGCCAACCTGCGGCTGACCGACAACGTGGTGCAGTTCCGTACCCGCCGCTACTGCGACAACCCGTTGGTGGTGCAGGGGCCGGGTGCGGGTCCGGAAGTGACCGCCGCCGGAGTGTTCGCCGACCTGCTGCGGGTGGCTGCCGGTGAAGGAGCGCGCCTGTGATCGCACGTGCGTTTGCGCCTGCGTCGGTGGCCAACGTGGCGGTGGGCTTCGACATTCTTGGTCATGCCATCGCCGGGGTTGGCGATACTGTGAGCGTGCGCCGCATCGATGAGCCGATGGTACGCATCGAGGCGATCCGGGGCAGTGCGGTCGAGCTGCCGTTGAAAGCGGCCGGCAATACCGCCGGAGCTGCGCTGATGTCGCTGCGCGCAGGGCTCGGACTGGACTTCGGTTTCGCCATCGAGATCGACAAGGGCATTCCGTTCGGCTCGGGCATGGGCGGATCGGCGGCATCGTGCGTGGCGGCGCTGGTGGCGGCCAACGCACTGCTGGATGCGCCGCTGTCGCGCGAGGCGCTTTACCCGTTTGCGCTGGATGGCGAAGCAGTGGCCAGCGGTGGCCGCCACGGTGACAACGTGGGTCCGTTGCTGCTGGGCGGCCTCGCGCTGTGCACGGCCGATCGCCTGCTGCCGATCCCGGTGCCGGCCACGTGGCACAGCCTGCTGGTGCACCCACACGCGGTGCTTGAGACGCGTCGCGCCCGCCAGGCGCTGCAGGGCAGCTATGCGCTGGGTGAGTTCGTGGCGCAGAGCGCGAACCTCGCGCTGGTACTCAGCGGCTGCCATCGCAACGACGCCGCGCTGGTCCGTGCTGGCCTGCGTGATGTGCTGGTGGAGCCACGACGCGCCGGCCTGATTGCGGGCTTCGAGGCAGCACGCGATGCGGCGCTATCGGCACAGGCGATGGGGGCAGGCATCTCTGGTGCCGGTCCGAGCGTGTTCGCCTGGTTTGAAGATGCCGAGCGGGCCCACGCTGCCGTGGCGCCGGTGCAGGCGGCATTCGCCGTCGCCGGTTTCGACAGCGATGCCTGGGTGTCGCCGCTGGACGCGCCGGGAGCCCGGCTGTGCTGAATCCTTCCCCCTTACTGGATACCCAACCCATGCAATTTGTTTCGACCCGCGGCCAGTCTCCAGCCGTTGGCCTCAGCGCGGCCATCGCCGCAGGACTGGCGTCCGATGGTGGGCTGTATGTGCCCCAGGTGCTGCCGGCGCCGCGTGAGCTGCAGGCCGGTGCGGCGCTGGCCGATACCGCCGCCGACCTGCTGGCGCCGTTCTTTTTCGGCGACGCGCTGGAGTCTGCGTTGCCGTCGATCTGCCGGGAAGCGTTTGATTTCCCCGTGCCGCTGCGCCCGCTGGGCAATGGCGACCATGTGCTGGAGCTGT
>NZ_JASJSI010000040.1:0-38958 GCF_030237085.1 Stenotrophomonas maltophilia group sp. Smal32 | reverse complement strand
CGCGCCCCGCATGAGCCCCAACTCTTCCCTGGCTGCGCGGCTGACGCCCCGTCAGCGCACCCTGATCATCCTTGCCCTGTCGCTGGGCGGCTTCGCCATCGGCACCAGTGAATTCGCCAGCATGGGCCTGATGCTGGAGATCAGCCGCGGCCTGTCGATTTCCGAAACCCAGGTCGGCCACCTGATCAGCGCCTACGCCATCGGCGTGGTCGTCGGCGCCCCGATCCTCGCCTTCGTCGGCGCCAGCTTCCCTCGCCGCAAGCTGCTGCTGGCACTGATGGGCTTCTATGCCGTCGGCAACCTGGCCAGCGCACTGGCGCCGAACTACGGCACGATGCTCATTGCGCGTTTCGTCGCCGGCCTGCCGCATGGCGCCTACTTCGGCGTGGCGATGCTGGTGGCCGCCGCGATCAGCCCTGCCGGCCAGCGCGGCCAGGCGATGTCGCGCGTGTTGCTGGGCCTGTCGATCGCGATCCTGGTCGGCAATCCGCTGACCACCTGGCTGGGCCAGCAGCTGAGCTGGCGCACCGCCTTCGCCCTGGTCAGCGTGCTGGCCGTCGCCACCGTGGCGATGATCGCGCGCTTCCTGCTGCCGGACCCGGACGAGGTTCGTACCTCGCCGATGCGCGAACTGCGCGCCTTCAACACCACCCAGGTGTGGCTGGCGCTGGCGATCGGCGCCGTTGGCTTCGCCGGCATGTTCTGCGTGTTCACCTACCTGGCACCGACCCTGGTGCAGGTCACCGGCGTGGCCGAATCGTGGATGCCGCTGGCGGTGGGCGTGTTCGGCATCGGCGCGATCATCGGCAACATCGCCGGTGGCTGGCTGGTCGACAAGTTCCACTTCAAGGCCGCCGCGGTGGTGCTGCTGTGGTCGATCGTGATGCTGCTGCTGTATCCGCTGGCCGCGCAATCGGTGTGGACCATCGGTCCGATGATCATCACCGTCGGCACCATGGGCGCGCTGGCCGCAGTATTGCAGACGCGCCTGATGGACGTGGCCGGCGAAGCACAGACCCTGGCCGCCGCCTCCAACCATGCCGCCTTCAATACCGCCAATGCGCTCGGGCCGTGGCTGGGCGGCATGGCGATCAGTGCCGGCTTCAGCCCGGCCAGCACCGGCTATGTCGGTGCCGCCACTGCCATCGGCGGCCTGCTGCTGTGGTGCGTGGCGGTGATGCTGGACAGGAAGCGCAAGGCCACCGCCGGCAGCCACTGAACACGGCGCCGGGTCGTCAGCCGCTGCCCATGCGGCGGCGGCGTCCCGGCCGCAGCATTGCCACGTCGCCGGCTGCAAGCGTCGGTCGCGCCAGCTCGCCACGTTTCACACGGTCCAATACCCGCCGCGAGTTGGCCGCGCAGTCAATCCCGTCCGGCCGCGCCTGGATGTCCTCGATCAGGGCCAGCAGGTGCGTCCGGCTCTGTACCAGCCGCAACTGCAGCGCCTCGATGTCGGCCACCTTCTGCTGCAGCATCGAGATCAATGCGTCGTGCTGCCACTGGCCCATGTCTGGCGGCAGCAGGGCGCGTATCTCCTCCAGGCTGAAGCCGGCGCGCTGCGCACCGGTAATCAGTTCCAGCAGCAGCACCGCCTGCTCCTGATAGTCGCGGTAGCCGTTGGCCTGCCGCTGGACGACCAGCAACCCTGCCTCCTCATAGAAGCGGATGCGTGACGCCGCCAGGCCCGTGCGCCGGGCCAGCTCACCGATCTTCATCCGCCTGAATCCTCGACATCGGAACCCATTGACCTTCAATAAAACTTGAAGGTTAGCGTAGCGCCATTCCCCTGTCCTGGAGCTGTCCGATGTCGCTGTTCTCGCCCTTGGCGCTGCCTTCCGGCGCCCTCATCCGCAACCGCATCGCCAAGGCGGCGATGGAGGAGAACATGGCCGACGCCGACCACGCCCCCTCCGAAGCGCTGCTGCAGTTGTACCAGCGCTGGGCCGACGGCGGCGCCGGGCTGATCATCACGGGCAACGTGATGGTTGATGGCCGCGCCATGACCGGCCCCGGCGGCGTGGTGCTGGAAGATGATCGCCATCTCGACCGCTTCAGCGCCTGGGCAAGGACAGCACGCTCGCGGGGGGCGCAGATGTGGATGCAGATCAACCATCCCGGTCGGCAGATGCCGGCCGCGCTTGGCCAACCGGCCCTTGCACCTTCGGCGGTGCCACTGGACATGGGCGCGCTGTCCAAGCAGTTCGCGCCGCCAAAGGCGATTAGCGAAGCCGACATTGAAGAAGTGATCGCGCGCTTCATCCGCAGCGCCGAGCTGGCCGAACGCGCCGGTTTCAGCGGCGTGGAGATCCATGCGGCGCACGGCTACCTGCTCAGCCAGTTCCTGTCGCCGCTGTCGAACCGTCGCGAGGATCGCTGGGGCGGCAGCCTGGACAACCGTGCGCGCCTGCTGCTGGAGATCGTGCAGGGCGTACGCGCCAGCGTGGCGCCTACGTTCGCAGTGGCGGTGAAGCTCAACTCCGCCGACTTCCAGCGCGGCGGTTTCTCGCCCGAGGACGCGCGCGCCGTGGTGGAGATGCTGGCGCCCCTCGGCGTGGATCTGGTCGAACTGTCCGGCGGCAGCTATGAGATGCCGGCCATGACCGGCGCCGCACGCGACGAACGCAGCGTGGCCCGCGAAGCGTACTTCCTCGAATTCGCGCGCGAGATCGCCACGGTGGCGACGATGCCGCTGATGGTCACCGGCGGCATCCGCCGCCGCGAGGTGGCAGAACAGGTGCTGGCCAGCGGCGTGGCCATGGTCGGCATCGCCACCGCGCTGGCGATCGAGCCGGATCTGCCGCAGCACTGGCAGCAGGGCCGCGACCCGGTACCGGCGTTGCGCAACATCAACTGGCGCAGCAAGCCGCTGGCGGCCAGCGCACACATGGCGGCAGTGAAATACCAACTGGGTCGGCTCAGCCAGCGCCGCCCCACTGCGCCCGGCGTCTCGCCGGCGTGGGCGCTGTTGCTGGCGCAGGCCGCCGGCAAATGCCGGGCTCGCCGCTACCGGCGCTGGATCCGTGCACGCGCAGGTGGATGCTGAGCGGGCGGGCTTCTCATCACTGCAGCGATGCTCCACCATCTGCATGACCTGCGGCAGTCCGTCGCCGGTCGCAGCAGGCAGAAGGAACCACCGTGGCAGCAGGACCGACCAAGAACCGCGAAAAGCTGCTCGATGATCTGCTCTCGCTGGGCCGCAACTGGGCACTGGCGATCGCCATCGCCGGTGCCGGCGCAGCGGTCCATTACAGCGAGTCGGTGTTCGAAGCAGGACTCTGGCGCGGCCTGCTGCCCACGATCTGCTTCCTCGTCGCAATCATCTGGATCGTGCTCAGCATCATCCGCTTCGACCTGACCCTCCAGCAGCACTTCGAGCGCAAGCGCACGCGCTGGCTCAGCCGCCTGCTCTATGTCGTGCTGCTCGGCACCGGCGTCACTGCCGTGTTCTTCGTCACCGAGCTTGCGGCCAACAACCACATCGCGCGGATGTGCGACTCGGTGGCCAACGAACCGGCCAGCCGGATCCACCGGTCCGCCGAGTGCCAGCGCCTGTACCAGCACCGGGCGGCGTACCGGCAGCGACTGGAATCGGCGGAGGGCGAGTTCGACTGAACAGATGCGTGGGAGAAGGCGCGCGAAGACGCACATAGAGGTCCAGCGAGGGCGGATTCGGAATAGTTGTATGGACTTCATTGCAACGCGACGCCACGCTTTCTTGCCGGAAAGCCGTGATCGAACACAGTCCATGAAGTTGCCCACCGCCCGCTCCCGTCTCCCCGCCCGGCCGCGGAAAATCGGCAGCGAAGTACGCATCTTCAGGCGCTATCACCAGTACGCCATCGTTGCCGCCGGAGCCGGACCACTGGCAATACTCCTGGTCGCCGTCGCGCCCGAACTTGGGCCGTTTCCGGCACTGGGCGCGGCAGCGATTCTCACGCTGTCGCCGCTGATCCTCGGCTTCGTAGTCTATTCCCCACAACGGGACCGGGTGGTACTGGAACAGGATCGTCTGGTATTCCAGCACCGTCCTCCTCTCCCGTTCAAGCAGATCCGGTCCTACAACCTGGACGATCATGTCGATCTGATCCTGATCGATGGACCGAGCGTGCTGCTGCAGCGCACACGGGCATCGATGCATGATTTCCCAACCTTCCGGGACGCACTGGCAGAGGCGCTCGCAGATCGGCCCGCAAACGCTGCCGCGGCTCCGCAACGTCGCCACTTCTTCGGTGCCTGGCCCGCACGCGTCTGGGGTGCGGGCCTGTTGCTGGCGACGGCGGCACTGGTGATCACGGGCGTACTGCATGGCTGGCCGTTGTACAAAGCACCGATGCTTGGGATCGTGCCCGTGGTGGGCATTGGGCTATTGCTGTCGCGCCGCCGTCACTGATCGCGTCGTCGGCGAAGTACACATGGCGTGGATGTGTATTCGGGCACAGTACGCGCGCCGCTCACGCTTGGAACCATCCAGTCACAATGCTTCACGCGCCCGCACCCGCACCCGCACCCGCACCCGCACATCACGATGCCATCGCCCTGCAGGCGGGCGTGCTGGGCAGCGTGTTGGGCGTGGCTCTGTACAAGGCCATCGCCTTGTCGGCGCTGGCGACCGGATCCTTGATCGTGATCGGGCTGTGGCTGCTGGCCTGCGCGCTGCTGGCTGCCTGGGCACTGGCCGCCTGCCTGGCCTGCCTTGCGCTGAGCCGGCGCGTATTCGTGCTGATGCTGGCGCTGAGCATGATCCTGATGATCTGCGTCGCCTGACAGCAGCAGGCGCCGGACTATCGCGCATATGTTACAGAATAACAAGTGCGGTTGGACGGATTGCTCGTGCCCGGGGTCGCGGATTTGAATCGCATGGCCAGCCCGGCGCTACCTGAGACCCCCATGAACCTGCAGCCCCTGCTTCGCGTCTCCCTCACCGCCATTGCCCTGGTCACGTTCAGCGCCTGCGCCACGTATGACGACAGCAACATGCACCAGGCCTGCCAGGAGTCGCCGCATCTGAAGGACCTGCCGCCCGAAGTGGCTGCCCGCGAGAGCCGCTGCAACAAGAGCATGGAAGTGTGGTCGAGCGAGCGCAAGGGCAGTGACAGGCCGATCGACCTGAGCGGCAAGAAGAAGGATCTCTGAGCCGCCGGGCATCTTGATCGCTCCAATGCATGCGGATGACCAGCCCGTCACGATCGGGGGGGCAGGATAAGGCCTCCCAATCACGACGACTTTCCCGATGCCGGCCACTGGTCACCCTGTCATCCATGCCTTTGAAGCTGTGTTCGACCTGTCTGGCGGGGTGGAGCGCATTACGGCGCTCACCGTCATCTGCCGGCATTGCTCCGAAACCCGCTCGGCCAGCGAAGACAATCTGGTCCAGCTGCCGGGCGGCGCCTTGTTCCGCTGCGACGGATGCGGCAGTCATCAGGCGGTGAGCCATGCGCGGGTTGCCGATTGGCAGGTGAATTCGCTTCTGGGTGTCTGAGGCTGCAGTACGACGGTGCCACGACGCAGGCTGTTGGCGCAGGGATGATGATGCAGTCAGAGGGCGCCCCGTGAGCCACCTCGTCCGCTGCGCAGGGCCGATGACAGCCAGGGCAAAGGAGCTGTGCAGGGCGCAATGACATCGCCTCGGCTAAGCTGCGGCACCTTTCTTCGCGCACGGCCATGCATCCCTTCCCCCTTCCTGTCTCGGCACCCGATCAACTCGCCTACCGACTGCTGCAGGACAGCGACTGGGCCCGTTCCACCGACGCGATCAACGCTCCTCCCGAACTTCGCGCTCTGCTGGCGATGATCCTGGATTCTCCGGAGCCGCTGTGGATCGCATGGGGCCGCGACAACAAGGCGTTCTTCTTCAACGATGCCTACCTGCCCATGCTGGGCGGCAAGCTGCACGGCGCCATGGGCAGCCGATTGGAAGACGTCTGGGCGGACGTCTGGGCCGAAGTCGTCGATGCTGTCAACGATGCCTTCGGCGGCACAAGCCGCAGTTTCAAGAACATGCCGTTGATGATGGACCGTGATGGCACGTTGCGCGAGACATTCTGGACGTTCTCCTACTCGCCGCTGCGTGCCGGTTGCGGAGGCGTGGCCGGCATCATCTGCGTCGTCAGCGAGCAGACCGAGCGGGTGATCGAGCGCGACCGGCACACGCGCCAGGTGGCGGCCATCACCGAGCAGGCACGCGAGGCCCACCTTGAACTGGTACGCGCCCGCGAACAGCTGCGGCAGTCGCAGAAGCTGGAGGCCATCGGCCAGCTGACCGGCGGCGTTGCCCACGACTTCAACAATCTGCTGCAGGTGATCACCGGTTCCGTGGACATGCTGCTGCATACCTGGCCAGCCGGAGATGCGCGCCTGCGCTATGTACAGGCCATCGAAACCGCCGCCGACCGCGCCACTCGCCTGACCGCCCAGCTTCTGGCGTTCTCGCGTAGACAGAGCCTGTCGCCGCAGGTGTTCGACCTCTGCGAGAGCGTACGCGCGCTTTCGGACATCATCACCACAGTGCTGGGTGCACGCATCTCCGTGTCGGTGAACCTGCCCGACGCCCCATTGCCGGTGCTGCTGGACCGGACCCAGCTCGACACCGCACTGATCAACATCGCGGTGAACGCGCGCGACGCCATTGACGGCCACGGCAAGGTGACGATCAATGTGGAACAGCTGACGTCGGTGCCTTCCGTCCGGCTCGCGGCGCCGATGAAAGGCGACTTTGCTGCGATCAGCGTCAGCGACACAGGCGCCGGTATCGATCCGTCCGTGGTGGATCGGATCTTTGAGCCATTTTTCACCACTAAGGGAGTGGGCGCGGGCACGGGGCTTGGCCTCAGCCAGGTGTTCGGCTTCGTCAAACAGTCCGAGGGCGAAGTGGACGTACAGAGCCAGGCAGGTGTCGGTACGCGCTTCACGTTGTATCTGCCGCTGGCGCAGGAAAACGCCACCATCGAGCTGCCGACCGCGCAACAGGGGCTGCTGCATGGCCACGGATTGTGCGTACTGGTGGTGGAAGACAACGTGGATGTGGCCGAGTTTGCAGTCGGGGCGCTGCGCGAGCTTGAGTACAACGTCGTGCTCGCGCGCAATGCCGACGAGGCACTGGCGGAGCTCGAGCGCGACGCTGCGCGTTTCCACGTGGTGTTCAGCGACGTGGTCATGCCCGGGACCAATGGGCTGGATCTCGCCCGCACCATCCGCAGCCGCCTGCCCGATCTTCCGATCATTCTCACCAGTGGCTACAGCGAACTGCTGGCCCGCGATCCAGGCCACGGTTTCACGCTGCTGCGCAAGCCCTACTCCCTCAAGCAGCTGGCCTCGGTGATGACCGAGGCCAGTTGCCGCTCACAGGCGATGGTGACTGCGCTTTAGCCGGCAGATCACCGCGTCGAACCGGGCCAGGAAGCAAGCACTGAATCGATGCCGGACATATCCGCCCCTGCGCCGCAGGCCCAGGCGACGATGCCATCCGGGCGCACCAGCACTGCTCCCAGGCCCGATGCCGCATCTCCAGTATTTGCGGCGCAGGCGATGGGAGGCAGCCAGCGTTGGGCAAACTGCGATAACGAAGATGCCCGGTCGAAGACAAGCAGCGCCCCCTGCCCCGTTCTCAGCAATTCGCCCAAGCGGCGGCCATCGGCCAACCGGAAGTCAGGCGCGCTCCTGCCGACAAGCGGGTGCTCTCCAGCAAGATCCAGCCGCTGCGAAACACCCCAGATCCGCTCGGCCAGATACGTGGCCCCATCGCGGGTGCCAGCCAGGTCGGCCATGATCGCTGCCAGCGCGCGCGAACCGGCCCCGGGACGCATCAGCGCAACCTGTGCGCGTGACCAGTCCAGTACTTTGGCGCCCGCTGGATGGCGCTCAGCCTGATAGCTGTCCAGCAGCGCCTCATCGGCCTTGCCCCGCGCCACGGCGGCCAGCTTCCAGCCGAGGTTCATCGCATCGCCGATGCCCAGGTTCAGGCCCTGTCCGCCCAGTGGCGAATGCACATGCGCAGCGTCGCCCGCCAACAGGACACGCCCCTTGCGATAGGCGCTGGCCTGGCGCGCGCCATCGGTCCAGGTGCTGTGCAGATGCAGGGCCGTGATCGTTGCATCGCAACCGGACACGCGCCGCAGCAAAGCCTGCGCAGCGTCCAGATCGAGGGGCGCGCGATGGCCAGCCCCTCCGTCGAAATCGGCCAGCGCCAGCACGCCCGGCGGATTGAAATTGCACATGCCCTGCGCGGTGTTCTGCCGGCCCGGCGTCAGCACCGAAGGATCTTCCAGCTCAACCAGCAGCGAATGGCCGGTGAATTCCGGATCGGTGCCGACGAAGCTGAAGCCGCACTGCTTCCGCACGGTGCTGCGGCCACCGTCGCAGCCGACCAGCCAACGACCGCGTACGACTCCGTCAGCAGTCTCAATGACCACCTCCGCCTCGCCAGCCTGCACGGCCTCTACCGCGCGCCCGCGTTCGATGCAGACGCCCAGCGCGCTCGCACGTTCGGCGAGGACCCGTTCCAGCGCCTGCAGCTCAATCGCCATCTGGGTGCCGACCGGCGTCGGCAGGCGCCAGTTCCAGCGCCCGGTGTCCACGCTGTCCAGCGCGAACGGAATACCCGCAAAGTGACCACCCAGCGCGCGCGGCTGTGCCAACCAATGGGCGGTGCCGGGCGGCGGCGCGCCCTTGTCGGGCTTGAGCACCTGCGCCGCGGCGACTGCGTCCAACAGGCCGCGCCGATCCAGTGCCTCCAGCGTGGGGGTGTTCAGGCCGCGCAGCCCGAATGGCAGGCGCTTCAACGGCGAGTCGGCGGACCCGGCCTGTTCCAGCACAAGCACCGAACACCCGGCATTGGCCAGTTCGCAGGACAGGAACAAGCCAACCGGGCCAGCACCGGCAATGACGACGTCGTACAGCATGGGGATTCCTCGTGAGCGCCGGGCCGGCGCTCCGGCAAGTCAAATGTTACACTCGGTGTACGTTTTCACAAGTGAACCGCCCATGACCCCGCTCCCAGGCCGCCGCGATCAGCGCAAAGCCGAGACCCGACAAGCGATTTCCGACGTCGCCACCGGGCTGATCATCGCGCGCGGCTTCGAGGCCGTGTCCATGTCCGAGATCGCCGAGGCTGCGGGGGTATCACGCAAGACGGTCTTCAATTACTTCGCCAGCAAGGAAGACCTTGTCTTCGACCGCGACGAGGAAGCACGTGCGCTGCTGCGCGAGGGCATGGCGGCGCGCACCGGCATGACCCCGCTGGCGGCCTTCCAGTCACTCGTGCGCGAGTTGCTGGAGGCGGCCCATCCGCTGCTGCGCATCAATGCTGGCGCCGCTGCATTCTGGGCAACCGTCGCTGACAGCCCGGTACTGACCGCACATGCCCGGCGCCTGCAGGCGCAGCTGACGGACGATCTGGCGAAATGGATGGCCGAGGCGATCGGGCGAGCGGAGAGCGACGCCGAAGCGCGCCTGGGCGCCGCCATGCTGCTGGCCTCGGTGGTGGCAGCCTATGAGAAAGGACTGGCGAGCCAGCTGCAGGGCGAGGATCCACGCCAGGCCATGCTGCAGCTGATCGTGCGCGGTGGCACCGGAGTACTGGTGGCCCTGGCTGGCACCCCCTATACCGATCCCGGCGCGCGTCCATAACGCATTCGGGGGATAGGTCACGAAGTGTTGCAAATGCTACTCTTTCTCATTTGCATCCACGCGAACCTCCGCCCATGCCCCTCCCCACGACCCAGAAACGCACCCTGTGCCTGGCACTGGCCCTGCCCCTGGCATCCCTCGCCCAGGCTGCCGACACCTCGACGACCTCACCCAGGGACCTGGACAAGGTCGAAGTCCGCGGACGTGCACAGACGCTCTATCGGGTGGACGATGCCGCAGTCGGCACCCGCACGGATACGCCGCTGGAACTGGTCCCTCAGTCGGTCCAGGTCATCCCGCGTGAACTGATCGACGACCAGGCCGCGCGCCAGGTGACCGATCTCTATCGCAGCATCAGCGGCATCAGCTATTTCAGCTATGCCGGGGTGACCCTGCGCGGCTTCCGCCAGGAGAACGTGCTGTATGACGGCCTGCGCGGCGATCCCTATGCAGACTTCTCGGTGCCGCAGCTGTTCAATATCGAGCGCGTGGAGGTGCTGAAGGGCCCGGCGGGAGCGCTGTATGGCGGCGGAGATGCCGGTGGCGTCATCAACTATGTGACCCGCAAGCCCAAAGCCGCTGCCGAGCGCCGCATCGAGATCCAGCTGGGCGACAACGACTTCCGTGCCGGATCGATCGAGGGTACGGGGCCGTTGAATGCCACCGGCAGCGTGCGCTATCGCGCCGGGCTCTATGCCGACAATGAAAAGGGCGTGCGCTGGAACACCGACAGCGAGAGTGTGATCGGCGATGCCTCGCTGGCCTTCGACGTGGGCCGGACCGGCGAACTGGTGCTGCAGTTCACCGACATCACCCAGAATCTTGGCGGCAACCGCCTGCGCGGCGTACCGGTCAACGATGCGGGCACGTTCCTGACCGACCGCCGGTGGAACCACAACGAAGCCAGCGACTTTCTCGACATGCGCGCCAAGGTGGCGCTGGCACAGTATCGCTTCGCGCCGCTCGATACCCTGGACGTGGACTTCGCCGCCCGCTGGTTCAGCAACAACGAACACCAGATGTACCACGAGCCGATGGGCCTGATCGATCGCGACCGCGATGGTGTGGCCGAATGGATGACCCGACAGCTGCGCAACCAGATCCGTGACAACGAGGCGTTCACTGCCAACGGCAATGCAGTCTGGCGGGTAACCACCGGCGTGGTGGAGCACAAGGTGCTGTTCGGCGCCGATGTGTACCAGCTGGATGCGGATTTCACTGCACAGACCGCCAACAGCGCTGACCTTGCGCGCGGCGCAGGGCCGGTGCGCGGCATCGACCTGTTCAATCCGGTGTACGGCGCCAGCACCTGGCATGACTACACCCTGGGCGCCCTGCCCTGGCGCAGCACGTCCACCCGCAGCAAACGCTATGGCGGTTACCTGCAGGATGAGCTGGCACTGGGCCCGCGCTGGCATGTGCTGGCCGGGCTGCGCTGGGACGGTTTCAAGGATGAGGATCGCATCGCCGGCAGCAGCGTGGATGGCAACGACATCAGCTGGCGGCTGGGCAGCACGTTCACCGTGCGCGAAGGCATGAATTTCTACGCCAACGTCGCCAGTGGTTTCGTGCCGCAGAGTGCCGCCAACCAGAATCCGGCGGCCGGCGGACCGTTCAATGCCGAGCGCAGCAAGCAGTGGGAAGTGGGCATGAAGTCCCTGCTGTCCGACCGCGTGACGTTGAACATGGCGGCCTACCGGATCGACCGCAGCAACATCGTGCAGGCCACCGGCGAAGTGATCGGTGGCGTGAACCAGCTGGCCGCGCTGGGCCTGGTGCGCAGTACCGGCATGGAGCTGGACCTGCTGGCCGACCTTACCGAGCGCTGGGTGCTGAACCTGACCTACGCCTACCACGATGCGCGGGTGAAGGACGCCGGCCCGAACGGCATCACCAACGCCTCCGGCGACCGCTTCGCGAATGCGCCCCGCAACAAGCTGGGCCTGTGGACCCGCTACGACCTGCCGGCAATCAACTCCGCCATCGGCTTCGGAGCAGACCATGTGGGCGAGCGTGTCAGCCTGGATGGGCAAGCGGTGAAGGCCTACACGGTGTTCGACATGAGCTGGAAGACGACGTGGAAGCAATGGCAGTTCCAGGCCAATGTGAAGAACCTGTTCGACAAGGTGTATGCGGCCAGTGGCTTCATCGAACGCAACGGGCATTTCCCCGGCGAGCCACGACGGGTGTATGTGCAGGCGGCCTACAGCTTCTGACCGGAAGCATTTGTAGCGCTGAATCCACTGTCGGCAAGCAGATCGTTGCCTGGCACTGGTTCACGCGTGTCCGAAACCATCGGCACTTCCAGTCACTTGTGCACGATCACCTCCGCCTGTAGCGTTGCCGTTGCCCAAGGAGGGCTATCAACGGAGTGAAGCATGAAGATTGGATTCAAGCTGTCTGTTGCTATTGCGGCTGCTGCACTGACCCTGGGAATCGGCAGTGCCTCCGCGCAGTCCCGCTGTACCCCGTGCTACACCGCCTACGATGCTTGTCTGGCGGCGGGCAATGGTGAGAACGTCTGCTACCCGGCGTTTGCACGTTGCCTGAGAAACAGTGGCTGCACCATCCCGTAAGTCACGCGTTGCCGTGATGCGTGCCGGCCCCCATCCGGGGGCTGGCATTGGCGGCCCGGCGCTGCGATTTCACCCCATCCGCATCCCAGGGCTCTCGCGAGCCTGCACGTCAATGTCCTGCTGGCGCTGCACAGCCGCCGGTTGGTGGTCCAGGCTGGCGGCCTCGATCTGCTGCAGCGACTGCGCAACCGGAGTCTGCACCGCCACGTCAGTGGGCATCGAGACGCGCAGGTGCGCGGGATCGTTCATCCCGCCCTGCACCACGAAGACGTTCCGCCCTGCGGGGCTGTCGGCGGTCTGGGCGCTCAGCAGCACATGGTCGGCACGTTCAAGCTGGTTGCGGCGGGCCAACGCCATCACGCTCGCCACAAGACGCTCGCTGTCCTCATCATGGGTACGCCCGGCGCTGGCATCGATCGCGGCCACGCCTTCGCGTACCTGCTGCATCAGTGCGTACTCACGGTGGCCTGGACGGATGTCGGCCAGGCGAGTCGGTGCCAACGAGGGATCAGGCATGTCGTCCACTGCTGCGGTAAGCGGGCTGCGGGTTATGGTCCGATAGGGGTCATCCGGGTGGAACCGGGTACGTTTCTCCTGTCGCTCCAGGCGGACGTCGCGAGCGTCGTTGAGTTCGGCGATGCGGGTGGGGTCGGTGATCTCGCGCATCGACACGTGGCCGCCGCCGGAACTGACGCTGGCCCATTTCCTGTCCGCCTCGAAGTACATCGCGTAGTAGCTGTTGCCACCGATGACGTTCGGATCGACCGCCGAGCGCCCTTCCAGTATCTGGGTGGCTTCCAGCACGCTCAACCGGGTCAGGTACTGGCCGCCCTTCGCCCATCCCATCTGGCTGATGGCATCGACGCTGGTGTTGCCCACGCGCGGGCCGCCGGCGTAGTCGTTGTTGAGCATGTTGGTCCAGATCTGTTCCAGCTTCTCGTGGCCGCTCTTCTGTTCAGCCGCCTGCAGCAACACGCGCGGCGTCCAGCAGTTGGGATCGAGTTCATGCCGTTCAAATGCACGGTCGTGGGCCAGCATCACATCCTTGCCGGGGAGATTCAGTGCCAGGTCTGGGCGGCGCTCGTTCATCCACTGCTGCCGCAACTCAAGATCTCTTTCGAGCAGGGTCTGCCCAAAGGACTCCCATTGCCGCTCGGTCAACTGTGCATTTGAAAACCGGGATCCCTCTTCCTGCTGGGTCTTCGCATAGTTCTGTGCATAGGTGTTCGCGACGCGTCCCGGCAGGCTGTCATTGCGTACAACACCCAGTGCCAGTGTCCCGTACCCATCGGCTCCCGGCAGTTGCGACAGGTAGTTCCAGTAAAGCTCGCGGTTGCCGTCTCTGGCATAGTTTCCAAGGACGCTCAGATCGCGTTCGGTCAATCCACTCATACCCTGCCTCTTCTCTTCCTTGAATCACCGATCACTTGGACCGGGTGCGCGCGATGACGTCCCTGACGGCCTCTTCCATGCGCTTCCAGTCCTTCAGAAACGCTCTCTTGTAGTCCAGGCTGACGGACAGCTTGTTGTCGATGTCCACGAAGTAATGAACGCAGCCGGCTGCTACTTCCCCAGGCTCACTGATCACCTCGCGCCCCTCCAGCCGCACGCCGTCGCGTCGGAATTCCTCGCCGTCACATTTGATGAACGAGCTGATCCGGCCGTCGCCCTGGCGTGCGATGTACCAGTCTCTCTCGTAGGCGGGATTGCGGACAGGCGGCTTTCCGTACCGCGCCTCATGCTTCTTCGCGTACACCACCATCTTCGCTTCATCGATTGCACAGGGCGTCAGGCCCAAGGTCTCCGGCTGTGCGACGCGTTGGTCGAGACGGTCCCTGGGATCCTCCCTTTCCACAGAACCCTCCTCCGTGATGGCTTCATTTGACGACAGCCTTGAGAGCAGTGTTTCGACGGGAACGCGATCAACGTAGTTGATCCGAATGGGAATCTCCTTCCGGAAATCATTCGTGCGCGGATTGGCGCGGGCACCCGGCGCCGTCGGCGTCATGTCCGGCCACTCGATGACAAGCGTCACCCCCTCGCCCGGCCACGGTGCGATCTGGCTGTCCAGGTAGTTGGCCGGAATGCGGAAAGTGTTCGGCCCGAGCTTCACGTCCACGGGGGCATCGGTATAGGTGTGACCGTTGATCGTGCGGCCGGTCTGCGTTGCGCCGGACATGGCGGGATTCCTTTCGTGTTCGGTGGACGGCGGCCGCGCACACGCGCTGGCACTCACTGCGACGGCAAGTGCAAGCGTCAGGCAACGGCTGGGGGACATCACGTGCATGGGCATTCCATTGCAGGGTTCCGGGGCCACTATAGGGAACCGGGCGTCAACGGAACAGGAACCGCATCACCGCCCTTCACGGAGCGAGGCAGCGCTCCACATGCGCTGCCTGCAGTACTTCGGCTATTGCCGCGGCCTCCGGAATGCTGCAGGGGTTCAAGCGCCATGGCGGCGACGCTCGGCTCGCCGCTTCACGCCTCAGCCGTCGCTGTTCGTGCCTTTATGGCCGCGATAGGTTTCACCCCACTCGCGCATGGCAAGCAGTACCGGCACCAGCGTGCGCCCGAATTCGGAAAGCTCGTATTCCACCTTCGGCGGTACTTCCGGGTACACGTGGCGGATCACCACGCCGTCAGCCTCCAGTTCCCGCAGCTGGCTGGTCAGCATGGACTGGGTGGCGTTGGGCACACGCCGCGTCAACTCCATGAAGCGTCGCTTGCCTGTCATCAGGTGAAACAGAATGATCGGCTTCCACACGCCGCCCATCACCGACAGCGTGACTTCCACCGCGCAACCGCTCTTGCCGTCCCAACGCCTGCTACGCATGCATACTCCGGAAAACCATAGTACCTACGGAAAATCATCGTTCTTGTTGCGATAACGGTGCGAGCCTAGCATGGGCTCATCCACTGAACGTGAGACCGCACCATGAGTTTCAAGGCACTGCTGACGCGCAGAACCAACGACGGCGTATCCACGGAGCTGGTCGATTTCGATGAAGCCAACCTGATGGATGGCGACGTGCTGGTGCAGGTCGAGTACTCCACGCTGAACTACAAGGACGCGCTGGCCCTCACCGGCACGCGCCCGGTGATCCGGACGTTCCCGTTGATCCCTGGCATCGATCTGGCTGGCGTTGTACTGGAATCGGGCAATGCCGGTTTCCAACCCGGTGACCGCGTGGTGTTGAACGGCTGGGATCTCAGCATGGGCCACCACGGCGGCCTCGCCCAGCGTGCCCGTGTTCGCGGCGAATGGCTCAACAGGATTCCCGCCAACCTGAGCACCCGCGACGCCATGGCCATCGGCACAGCAGGCTATACCGCCATGCTGTGCGTGCTGGCACTGGAAGATGCAGGCGTGACGCCCGGGAAGGGCGATGTGCTGGTCACCGGCGCCAACGGCGGCGTCGGCTCGATTGCGGTGGCGATCCTGTCCAAGCTTGGCTATCGCGTAGTGGCTGCCACCGGGCGACCTGAACACGCCGGGTATCTGCACAGCCTGGGCGCCGCCGAGATCATCGACCGCGCGCAGCTTTCAGAACCGCGCGAGCGGCCCGTGAGTGCCGAGCGCTGGGCCGGCGTGGTCGATGTGGCGGGTGGCCCCACCCTCGTCAACGCCATTGCCGAGACGAAATACCGAGGCGCAGTGGCCGCCTGCGGGCTGGCGCAGAGTGATGAGCTGCATGGCTCGGTATTGCCCTTCATTCTCCGCAACGTGACGCTTGCTGGCGTGGATTCGGTGAATGCGCCGCAGGCCGTGCGCCAGCGTGCATGGGACCGGCTTGCCACCGACCTGGACCCGCAGAAGCTGGAAAGCACCGTGCAGCTGATCGGGCTTGCCGAGGTGCTGGACGTCTACGACCAGATCATCCCGGGCAAGGTGCGTGGGCGGATTGTGGTGGATGTGAATGCGTGAGCAGATCGTCTGGATCAACTGCATTTGATGCAGTTTCCATGCTGCGGCGAATGGTGAACACGTAGTGAAACAACGCGGGCGGCGATGACCTCAAGCCACTGCCGCTCGCATACGCTCGGGTTCCCATCGCTGCCTGGACACCCGACATGCCAATGACCGCGTTCGCACTTGCCGCTGCGCTTTCGGGCCTGCCCGACATCACCTGGGAGCGCGAGCGCGCCGAAGATGCGCACCAGCTCATGCTGTGCCAGATCCATCGCGATGCGCTGAAGCAGAGCGAGGGCAAGGACGATGCCTATCCGCGTGCCAAGGCGGTCTGCGACCTGCTGGCACGCGAGTACAAGGACAAGTGGGATTTCGATGCACAGGATGCCCTGGCCGCTTCGGCGGTGGATCTGGATGAGCTGATCCGGCGTGGTGATGTAGTCGAAGTAGCGCCAACGAAGCAGGATCGCGCCTACGAGTGATGGCACGCGATCCTAGCACCGTGATCTTCTCGGCCTGCCCCAGGTTGCGGAGCCACGAGCGCGCTCCAGCACCCACACCTCGCCCGCCTCAAACCGCCCCCGGCAGCTCGCTCTCGATCTGCTCAACCAACTGATTGAAGACGGGTCTCCTCTTCATGATCTCCAGCACCGAATCGCCCACTTCATCCAGGATCATGGGGTCCGCACCACAGGAGAGAAGGTAGACAACGGCCTCGAGGCTTTCACTAATCACCGCGTTCGCCATCGGGGTCAATCCAATATCCCCGAGTACGTCGATATTGGTGACGAACGGCATCAACTCTTTGAGTAGATCCACTTCGTTATTGAACGCCGCTATATGCAGCGGCGTATCGTCGTCGATCCCATGGCTTTCCGGACTGGTCAACTCGCAGCCTTCGAAGGTGTGGCTCTCATCGAACCTTGCCAGCAACCTCTTCAATTCCGGATCCACTGCATTCATCGGGGCATTCCCTCCCAAGCCCTTCTCCAAGCACCGCTTCCACTCAACATGCAGTGAGCCGCCGGATCGTGGCACACCATTGCACAGGTGCATAGTGGCACGTACGGAGCGCACATCCGGGACGCACGCGAAAAAACGCGACACCGCGCCACTCCACAGACCACTTCCTGCGTATGCGAAGCCCTTACCGAGGTCAATCCGCGAGCTGATGACCACAGGCGGCTTCCAAGCCCCTTATCATGTGGGCTTAGGGGCTCAATAAGCCCTATTGACGCTTGCAAGGCAGTATCTGGATGTCTATGGAATGGTGCCCCTCGGGCTGGGGCCGACGCGTGACCCGTTCGCCCCATTGGTCGCTGCGACTTGATGGCGAGTGCGTTGAACTCAGTGTCTCCGGCCAGCAGTACCGGCTGCGCGTGGATGATGACCAGCAGGTGCAGATCCATCCAGGGGTCTTCTGGTCACGGGTCGAGCTGCAGACCGGCGATGCCGCCGGGCTGTGCGTCGACGGGCTCCCCAACGGACAAGCATCCCGGCTTGCTGCGGCCCTGCAGCACCTGCTCTTTGCGCGCACTGCGCGTGGGCGCAAGGCCCTGTTCGACACGATTCTGGAGCAGATCCAGTCGTGGTTGAGCGAGGCGGACGCCCTCATTGACCGGGGCAGTGCCGGCCGCCGCTGGATCACTCACGAACAGCAGCAGACGCTGCTGGCGAAGCGCTCCGCCCTGCCCCTGCAGCCGCCGGAGCTGGAGCGGCTGTTCCTCGATGAAAACGTGCATGGGGACCTGCAGGCGGACAGTCATCGTGCGGCGCTGGACGCCCTGCGCGACTGGAACCTGGATTGGTCCGCTGCCTGGGCCGAAGCCAACGAGGCCATGACCCGGCGTGAGCTGGTGTTGGCCAAGGACTTCCTGGACCGGGTCGAGAGCAAGCCGCTGACCGAGGAACAGTCCCGCGCCGTCATCTGCTTCGACAACCGGGTCCAGGTCGTGGCCGCAGCCGGTTCCGGCAAGACCTCCACCATGGTCGCCAAGGCCGCTTACGCAATTGACCGCGGCTTTGTCGAACCCGAACGCATCGTGATGCTCGCCTTCAACAAGGACGCTGCCAAGGAGCTGGAGGAGCGCGCGCAGCGATCTTTCGATCGGCTCGGCATGGGCGACACCGTGGTTGAGTCGCGGACCTTCCACGCCCTGGGCCTGGCCATCATCGCCAAAGCCACGGGGCGCAAGCCCGATATCCCGGAATGGGCCACTGACGCCACATTGGGCTTCAACAAGCTGGCCGAACTGGTGGACGACCTGAAGGACCGCTCGATCCACTTCCGCACCCAATGGGACATGTTCCGCCTGGTGTTCGGGCGCGACCTGCCGCCATTCGGTGCGGAAATGGAGGCCGACGGCTACGACCGCGATGGCACGCCCTACATCCGCGCCCTGCAGGGTGAGCGGGTGAAGAGCCTGGAAGAGTGCGTCATCGCCGACTGGCTCTTCTACAACGGCGTGACGTACGACTACGAGCGGCGCTACGAATTCGATACGGCCACCGACACCCATCGCCAGTATCGCCCCGACTTCTACTACCCGGATGCCGGGCTGTATCACGAGCACTTTGCGCTGGATGCCGATGGCCAGCCGCCGGCGCACTTCGCCCACTACGCCGATGGCATGCACTGGAAGCGCCAGCAGCATGCGGCACGCGGCACCGCCCTTGTCGAGACCACTTCGTTTGGCCTGCGCAGTGGACATGCCCTGCAGGATCTTGCGGAGAGGCTTGGCGGGTCCGGTGTCGAACTCGACCCCAACCCCGACCGCGAGCTGCCCGAGCAGGGCGCAAAGCCCATGCCGGACGCGGACCTGATCGGCTTGATGCGCACCTTCATTGCCCATGCCAAGAGCAACTGCCTGACGCTGGACGATATGGCCGAGCGCCTGCGACAGATGCCCGAAGACCAGTTCAAGGAACGGCATCGGCGCTTCCTGGAAATCGCCAGCCCTGTTTTCCAGGCTTGGGGCAACGCACTGGCTGACGAGCACGGCATCGATTTCGAAGACATGCTCAACATGGCGGCCGGACTGCTGGAACAGGGCCGCTATGAATCGCCCTACGAACTGGTGATGGCGGACGAATTCCAGGATGCCTCGCGCGCCCGCGCTCGCCTATGCCGCGCCTTGGTCAGTAAACCGGGGCGCTACCTGTTTGCGGTGGGCGATGACTGGCAGTCGATCAATCGCTTCGCCGGCGCCGACGTTTCAGTGATGACCGGATTCCGCGAATGGATGGGGCAAGGCCAAGTGCTGAAACTGGAGCAGACATTCCGCTGCCCGCAGGCGCTCTGCGATGCGTCCAGCCGCTTCATCAGCCGGAATCCAGCGCAGATTGCCAAGTCGGTTCGTTCTGCCGCACCGGCAATGGGGCCAGTGCTGCAGGCGTTCCAGATGACCCGACGCGAGGAAATGCAGGATGGTGTTCGCCAGTACCTCGCCAGGCTGCATCAGCAGTTGCTGTCTGGGGCGGTGCCACAAGGCCGCAATGGACGCGTGACGGTGTTCGTCCTCGGCCGCTACCGCGCCGATCGCAGCGCGGTGCCTTCGGATTGGAAGACAACCTTCGACAGCACGATGGACGTCGAGTTCCTGACCGTACATCGGTCGAAGGGACGCGAGGCGGACTACGTGATTCTGCCGGGCATGATCAACCGCAGCTTCCCGAGCCTGCGCTCGGATGACCCGGTGCTTTCCCTGGCGATGCCGGATGGGGATACCTATCCACTGAGCGAAGAGCGGCGGTTGTTCTATGTGGCGCTCACGCGCGCGCGACGGTCGGTCGCGATGTTCACCCTGCAGGGGAAGCACTCGCCATTCCTGGATGAGCTGGTGCGGGACGGCGCGGCGGAAGTGACCACGATTTCAGGTGCGGCCATCAACGAAGAGCGCTGCCCGGTGTGCAAGGTGGGCGTGTTCGTGGACAGGACCGGTCCGCATGGGGCTTTCCGGTCGTGTTCGAGTTATCCGTTGTGTCATAACAAGCCGAAGGGTGGGCGCCGGGGGTGAGTGCAGCTTTCTGCGTCTTCATGGCGATTACCGGCCTGCTCGTGCAAAGCCGCCGCGCTACCACGGCTGGCGTGCAGATCGAGGGGACTCAAGAAACGAAAAAGCCCCTGTGTCCAGGGGCCTTTTGAAATCAGTGGCGGAGAGAGTGGGACTTCCTTGAGAAGTGCCCTCACCCCTTGGACGGCTTGGGTTTCACGAATCTGGGAGGTGCCCTTGAATGTGCCCGCGATGAGCATACCCCTTGCGGTGCAACGGATCCAGCCGTTTTTGCCGCCCTTGGGATCGCCAATCTCGATCTTCTCCAAACCGGCGCGATCAGGGCAGATGACCCGTTCGCCCCCACTCTCCGCCGAAAAGGGAAGCAATCCGGTGGACCGCTTCCTCATGTGTGCCTCAGGGCAATTGGGGCCATGGGACAGGACGCCTCAGCAAACGGTTCTGGACGGAGTCCTTTCAACGGCGGCCTTACGCCATAGCTCCATGGCCGGCTCACCGTCGCCCACGACACACTGCAAAGCACGGATTCGCACGCCCAGTCCGGCGCCAGCTCGGAATCGACGCTCCAGGCCCAACGGGGTGCTTTCGGTGCGTCAGACACTGACTCGGCCTTGGCAATCACTGTTTGCAGCGATCGGCGGGGGGCAGATCCGCCACGAATGGCTACCAGGCACTCGCTGCGCATCTCGACGTGGGGCATGTCCTTGAAGCTCTTCCAAGCCCCGCCCCACCTCAATCCCGCCTGCTGGGCGAGCTCACCGAAGCGTTGGTAGCCCTGCCGCACCTGCTCGTCCTTCAGGTCCCAAGAAGGGCGCCCGCGCTTGTAGATGACCATGTCCGCGGCCCAACCGTGGTTGTGGCAGCTGCTGCCTCGCCCCACCTGGGTCACGCCCTTTTGGCTGGCGAGCAGCTCGGCCTGGCGCTGTTTAGAACGGTAGCCCTCCATCAGCCGCAGGTCGTAGCCCTCGTCCTTCATCTGCAAGGCGATGCGTTCCAGCGCTGAGCGAAGCTCGGGCTGGACACCGTCCCACTGCGGGGCGTCTTTGTGGCGGTGGAACAGGCGTTTGAAAAACCCAGGCTTCTTCCCGTGGACCTCAACGGAATCGGTGGCTGGCGCGTGCGCGTGGACCAAGACGGGTGCGCTGGCCAGTGCGAGCGCGAGCAACAAGCGTTGAAACATGAGTAGGCCTCCTTACTCACATGAGCGATACACCCATGCAAGCGGAGAATCGAAAACGCGCAAGGGGGCTTGCGGAATTTTTTCCCTGTCGTAGAAGAACAGGGGTGGGGAAAAGTCGGCCCCACCGCTTCCTGGCGCAACGGCCCCTCCTGCCGTTGCGCCGGGAAGTTTCGTTGGGGGGGGGCTTGCGCATTCCAGGATCTGATCTATTCGTGAGTGCACACGCTCACTCATTTCAGACCCAGGAGGCCACCCCATGAAACGCTCCCTCATCCACTGCGCTTTGCTGGCAGGCCTTGTTGCTGGCACGGCGCAAGCCCAGGTTCAAGTGGGCAACGGTGCCGTTGCCACCAAACCCGAGACCACTGCGGTAGGCGACCGCGCCCAATCGTTGACCGTTGGGGCCACGACCATCGGGGCGGACGCCCTCGCCGACGGCGGGATAATGGTGGATGAAAATGGCGTTCCGGGTGAGTGCCTGGGGGCCACTGCGGTGGGCAATCGCGCCACCGCTCGCGGATGCCATACAACCGCTCTGGGGTTCTCGAGCGAAGCGCAGGGCTCAAATGCGCTCGCCATTGGCTCTCGCGCACAGGCATTTGCGGTTTACGCCGTCGCCGTCGGACCCCAAGCCCAAGCCACCGGCGATTCCGCGGTGGCCATTGGCGGGCACAGCCTGGCCAGCGGGATCACCGGTGTGGCCATCGGCTCTAGTGCCCGCGCGCTCGGGGATGGCGGGACCGCTGTAGGCTCAACCGCAAGAGCCGATGGAAACGGCGCGGCGGCTTTCGGGGCCGGGGCGAATGCTCAAGGCGATCGCAACCTCGCGTTGGGCGCCGCATCCCAGACCGAGGGCGAAGGTGCATCCGCCGTGGGGCCCGGTGCCAACGCAACCGCCGACTTTGCCGGCGCCTACGGTTACAGCGCTGGCGTTGCCGGCGAGGCCGGCACCGCCGTGGGTCCATGGGCACAGGCGTTTGCGCCCTACTCTGCCGCCTTCGGCGCGTCTGCCACGGCCAACGCCACAGAAAGTGTGGCATTGGGGCCCCGTGCCGTGGCCAACGCATGGGGATGCGTGGCCGTGGGCGCCAACACCACGTGCGATGAAGAAGACACTGCAGCCTTTGGCAACCGCCGCTTGACCCAAGTTGCCTTGGGCAAAGCGGACGACGACGCCGTGGCCGTCAGCCAACTGCGGACCGCCGTGGAAACCTTGGGCGCTGGCGCCTCCATGGTGAACGGCTTGATCGTGGCGCCGAACTACCAGCTGAGCAGCGGTAACAACTACACCACCGTGGCCGGTGCCATCTACGATCTCGATGGGCGCGTTCACCAGCTGGAACAAAACCCTGGCGGCGGTGGTGGCACCCCCGGTCCACAGGGCCCCACCGGTCCGCAAGGCCCAGCAGGCAAGGACGGTAAGGACGGAGGAAGCAGCACCACGGTGGCCGGGGCCAACATCGAGGTCACTGACAACGGGGACGGCACCCAAACCGTTGGCTTGAAAGACAACGTTGGACTGTCCGAAAAGGGCTCGGTCCAGGTGGCCAAGGCCATCCACAACAGCGACGGCTTCACTGTCCAGGGCGGTCCATCGGTCACCAGATCCGGGATCAACGCCGGCAACCAGCGGGTAACCGGGGTGGCAGCGGGGGCGATCGCCGCAGGGTCCACGGACGCGATCAACGGTGGCCAATTGTGGGATTACCAGCGGCAGCAAGACGACCGCTGGAACCTGACGGACCGCCGTTTCCGCCAGCTCGACAAGCGGGTGAGCGGTATCTGCGCCATGGCCCAAGCCAACGCCCAGATGGCCACCTCGACGTCGGCCATCCATGGGGAGAACCGCAACCGCTTGGCCGTAGGCGTAGGTGGCTGCAGCGGCCAAGCCGCCATTTCCATCGGCTACACCCGCGACGTGACCACCCCACGCGGATCCCCATCGGCCTTCTCGATCGGGGTTTCCCGCAGCGGGCAGGACACGGCCGTGGGCGCAGCCTGGGCCATCGGTTGGTAACGAATATCAGCAGCGAAAAGGAGGTGATCGTGTCTCGGCAAGGGCCCTTCGGGGCCCTTGTTCGTGGCGTCAATTTATTGAAATTGTATCTATATACAATAACTTACGATTTACCAAGGCATTGGAAGCTGGTAGCATCTGCACCGCTAAGCAGTGTAGGAGCCGGACTGACAATCCCGCCTGCAGTGATTACCGCTGTCGTAGCACTACTCACGCCAATGCTTGCCATTGCCCTAGAAGCCGTCAGGGAATGGTTGACCAACCACGACGCAAAGGAAGATGACACATGCAGCACTAACAATTACAGGAACACTTCAATGAATAAAGAAACAACTAACAGCAACACGCTCGCAACACGCTTCAAGAAACACCCGCTTTGCAGAGCCCTTGGCGTGGGCTTCAAGGTGATTTACGACACGACAATTGCTGTAGGAGCAAGCGCGCTCCTTACATTACACAGGTCAACGCGCGGTGGGCCATGCTCCCCGTTGACCGATATGAAAAGCCCGGGCCCAGCCCGGGCTTTTTCTTTGGAACGCTGCTGCTATCCGCAGCGCCTCCGCTCCGGAAGAGCCGAAACCGCCCAAACCTAGCCCCGTCCTTTCTCCGTTGCCACGAACGCACCATCGGAATGAAGGAGCGCGAACGTGTTCCCCTGGACGTGCTCTGGCCAAACCTGTCCCGGCAGGCCCACGAACTCCAGCGGGAGGTTCGCCTCTTGGTCTGGCTCGAACCCAGCGAACGGGTCAAAGCTCTGCGGCTGCCAGTCCTCGAACTGAAAGTCCCTGTTCCAGACCATTGCAAAGGCCAGCGGATAGGCCTTCAGGACATAGATCGCCGAACTGCCTTTCCCGCCCAAGATGCCCAGCCCGAAGTCGCGAAGAACCGTTCGACCACTGTAGGGATACACCCAGTAGTGAAGCCGAACCTGGCGTAGAAGATCTGACCGGTCATCGAACAGGTGCTGGCTGTGGCGTTCGTCGTAGCGATTCAAGCCCACCGATGACAAGTGGCCCAGAACTCCCCTTGCCACAAGCTGCGGCTGGATGCGGATGCTCTGGTTGTAGGTGACCTTGCTTCGATCACGCAAGATCTCCGTCACCTGCCGGCTCATCGATACAAGTGCCTTGTCGTATCGAGAAAGCACCGAGCCGTTGCAGGTCCTGCAGATGCTCCTGAAGCAAACACCATTGGGCATCTTGTGGGACCGCGGCTTCTTCTCTCCACTGATTGCGTCGGCGACGCTGGACACCCTCAGAGCGATGCCTTGAGCCCACGCCTTGGGTGGCACGTGGTTTTCGGTCAGGTCGGTTTCCTGCCCGCATATGTTGCAACGCCCCTTGGAAGGTCCAACCGGGAACTTAAAGGTCACTCGCCCGCCCCATGCTCGCCATGAACTGCGAAGAGATTACACGCAAGCGACGTGTGGCCTCTCACGTCCTTCGCAGCAGGCTTGCCAACTTCAAATTCTGATCTATTCGTGAGTGGGTCGTTTTACTCACGGAGAGACCATGACCCACCGCCACAACCTGGGACGCAGCGAGAAGTATCACGCCCTGCCCCGCACCCTTTACGCCCTGCTGTTCGACGACGGGGGCTGTTACATCGGCCAAAGCTCAAACCCCCAGCAGCGGGAGAAGCAGCACCGCTCCCCCCAAAGGCGGCTGGCACCGTCCCTTCCGGTTCCATGCGCTGGAGGTGGTGACAGCCACCCGGGCGGAAACCGAGGCGTATGAGCAGGCGTGGCGGGTGAAGGCCTCCCGGGAGGGATGGCGCATCTACGCCAAGCCACCGGGGATCGTGGTCAACCCCCACCGGCGGGCCACGGCCCACGTGCGCGGGTTGGCCCACCAACGGCGGTGGCAGCTGGGAACACCGGTCAAAGCGCCTTCCGAACGCGTGGGGTGGTGGCCGTGGGTAGTGGTGGTGATCAGCGTATTGACACTGGCCCGATGCGTCACCGGGTAAGCCTCATCTCGCGCCGTTCCGCGTTTGTGATTGGCACCTGGGTTTGCGGTTTCAATCCTGCCAACAGCTCTTCCACGTCCTGGACCAGGTTGCGCACCGGAGCAGCCTGGGTCTCGGACAAGCCGACGCTCAGCGCCATTTCCTTGTGCCGTTCGGTTCCCAGCCGTTCGGCCATGCGCTCCATCATCTCGTCGGTCGTATACATGCGGTAGCTGCCCTTGGTGAGGCGGGTGAACGCCACCAAGGCCGACTGCTGGTCGAGCATGCCCATGTTCGTGGCCAGGTGGTAAACCTCGGATTTCCCCTGCCCCTGCGCCTTGTGAACGGTCATGGCATACCGGTGGGCCAAGGCGTTGTGCTCGCTGGTGTTGAACTTCAAGATGCGCCCGTCCTCTTTCGGGTTCGAAGAGTCGATGCGCACCACCAGGTCGTAGCCACCGGATTTGTCCTTCCGAATGCTCTCAACCGTGCCCTCGGTGCCGTTGATGACGCCCAAGTCGTTGTTGGTCGCCGTGAACATCACACGGTCGCGGCGGGAGAGCGTCAGGTCCTCCCACTGCCCTTTTACGATCGAGCGGAAGGTGAACTCCTCTTTGTCCAGCACGCCTTGCTCCTGGAGCCCCTTTCGGATGCCCGTGGTGAGGGCTTTGACTTCAGAGCGCGTGTGGGCCAGAACCAACTTCTCGTCCATCGGGGTGGGGTCTTTCAGGTAGTCGTCCACCAACGCCTTGATGGCCTGCTTTTCCGTGCCGAAGTCGTCGATGCAATTTCTCTCCTTGAGATTGCGAAGGGTCTGCGCACCCATATCGAGGGTGCCTTGGCGGCTGCGGTGCCCGCGGCGCATGTCCTTGACCTTCCCCTGGTGGTCCCGCTCGTAGAAGCTGTTGGCAGTGATCAGGTCACCGGCGTTCTTCTGCCGGCGGATTTCGGTCAGCTTCGTGTCGCCCAAGGCAATCTTCGCCAGCTCAAAGCCGTTGCCCGCAGCGATGGGCTGAAGCTGGTCACTGTCTCCCTGCATGACAAGCTTGGCACCGACCCCCTGGCAGTAGGTCATGAGCTTCAGGGTGTCATCGGTAGCCACCATGCCGGCTTCATCGAGCACCACCACAACATTCTTCGTCAGAGCAACCTTGCCCTGCCGGAGCTGGGAAAAGAACTTTGCAACCGACATGCAGAGCATGCCGGACTCTTCTTCCAGCTTAGCCGCGGCTTTACCCGACACGGCCAAGCCCATCAACTGCTTTCCTTCGGCTTCGAAGCACTGCTTGTAGACCTCGGCCACGGTGGTCTTGCCGGTCCCGGCCAACCCTGACATAACGCCGACACCTGCCGTTCCATGGGTCAAATGACCAATGGCAGCCTTCTGCTCTTCGGTAAGGGTGAACCCCTTTCGCTTCTCATAGGCGGCGATTTCCCGGTCTACGGTGGAGCGGAACAGCTTCAGGTCCGTCTCGTTCTCCCGCTCCTTCGAACGACGGATGATCTCGGCTTCCCATTCGACCATCCAGGTGGCGCAGAAGCGATCCTCCCGGTGCTTGCGTGCCAAACGAGTGCCACGGTCGTCTTTGTGGAGGTGTTCGGCTTTAACGCGCACCAGGTCGTCCTGTTCGGTGAACTCCTTCACCATTTTGAGGATCTCCTCCGCGTTCTTTTGCCCGGCGAACTCCATCCCCAGCTCCCGGACCAGGTCATGCTCGCAGAACATCGCCTCGTTCTCGTGCATGCGCTGCAAGACCTCGTCAAAGGTATGCGGGTCCAGGTGCTGGCCTTGGGTCTGCTTGAGCGACTGGGTGGTGGGAACCAGGTCTGGCCTTTCTCGGGCAATGTTGGCGAAGGTTTGCTGCCAGTCCTTGACCACCTGCTCGAAGGGCGGTTCTTCCTTCTTTTTGCGGGTGGCCTTGCAGGCCTCGTCGTGGCTGGCGTTGGGGTGTTCTTTGACGTAGTCCAGGATTTCCTGGCGGCGGGTCTTCGTCTGAAGCACCAGCTCACGGTCGATGCCGGCAATCGTGGTGAGAATCTGGCCCGTCTCGCGCCCTATCACGTCCACCTCGCGCTCCCGCTGAATCCCATAGCCCAGCGCTTTCATCGCGCTGTAGAGCTCGGCCTTGTAGAGGTGATCGGCCGCATGGCGGTGGCGGTAGATCTCGATGGCATCAAACGTGCCCCAACGGCCGTCCTCCCCCTTCGAAACACCAAAGACAAGATGGTGGGTGTGCAAATCGCACTGCACGTTCCGGTTGCTTGTGTGATCGGCGGCTGCCCACACCAACCCCTGGGTGTCTATAACGTCTTTCCCCGCTCTTCCGCGCCGGGCCTCTACCTTGCTCTCGATGTAGCGCATCGCCACGGCGCAGGCCTGGCGGTGCGCTTCCAAGATGGCCAGCTTCTCGCGTTCATCCGCAAGGGCAAACGCCACGCTCACGTCCCCGGGGGCGGAAATGGTCAGATCGAACCCCACCCGGTGGCCGCCCTCCCACTTCTCCATCGGCTTGCCGTCGTCGTCCAACCGCACGTTTCCCCAGCGATCCGTCTTGATGACCAATCGGGCCTCCTTGCCCGCGTTTTTGCACAACGGCCTTCCGGTGGGTGAAAAGCCCTTCCCCAGCTTTTCCATCACCTCGCGGGTGACCGGCTGCCCTTCCAGGCAGAGCTCGGCGGCAAGGCTGCCGCCCCAATTGAGCGTCTGCCTCGGATCAGGACCGCTGCCCGCGTAGTAAGCCACGGCGCTGTCGATGGATAGGCGCTCGGTGGCCAGCATGTAGTCGAACATGTTGCCGTTGCGCTTGTTGTGGCCGCGGGCATCGATGCGGGTGCAATTGATCACAGGGACCTCCTGGAACGTTGATTGAACCAAGGTCCCAGAAAAC
Source organism: Stenotrophomonas maltophilia group sp. Smal32 (assembly GCF_030237085.1). Lineage (NCBI taxonomy): Bacteria > Pseudomonadati > Pseudomonadota > Gammaproteobacteria > Lysobacterales > Lysobacteraceae > Stenotrophomonas > Stenotrophomonas maltophilia group sp. Smal32. The sequence goes on along the minus strand of NZ_JASJSI010000040.1, from coordinate 10,803 downwards.
CACCAATGCGCAAAGGGGGTTTACTTCTCCAGGCGCAGCGTGACCCAACGGCGTTTTATCTCCTCCACGACGGCGGTTACTGGCTCTTCGCCGAAGACTCCCGCGTGCTTGGACTTGGGCACCGAAAGCACCTTGAAACCCAAGCCGATGCTCTGCGCGTTGCTAAGGTAGTAGTTGACCGTGGTCCAGGAGTCCGTGGTCCAACCCTTGGTGCGCTGTTTCGGATGGAGGTGGCCCACCGCATCGTGCGGGATCCAGCACTTGAAGCGATATGCCCCATCGGTGTCCTTCTTGAACTCCGGGTCAGCGGTATGGCGGACCATCTCGGGATGAGTGACGAGGTGATCCGGATGCGGGTCGATGGACATGTCCAGGTCCACTTCCAAGATGTAGTCGTAAACCTTGTCCGTGGTCACCAGCCCGCCGGACAGAACCGCCTCACACGCAGACACCATGTGTTCGTAGCCGGCCTGAGCCATGCGCTGCCGATATTCTGCGGCCACCTCCCGTGGCAAATACCCAAGCATCCTGGGTGGCGCCTGTTGTGTCATGACGGCCACCGCGTTTTGGTCCGCCGTGTTGGTGTTATCGGGATACAGGACGACCAAAGTAAAAATCCGACTGGTGGAGCCCTTTCGATTGTTGGCCACCTCGTCCAGCTCCTCCCGAAAACGCGAGGTCAAGGCTGCCTTCACAGCGTATTTGGCGACTGGCTTCCAAATCGGCACGGTGATCGTTGCCATACTTGCTTCCCTACATGGTGTTCAACGGGAGAATAGCGCGTCGACTTCCTCGGGTGTCATGGTCAACACCCGCTGCACCGCATCGATGCCTTCGGCGGTGGTTGGGAAGGCCGACGCGCCAGCGTTTGAAGGGGACGTTGCCGGCGACGGCCCTTCAGGTCCGGCTGGCTTGGTGGTCCACGCAGCGGCCACCTGCCCCTCGCGAACCGTTGGATGGCTCTTCCCGGGCCATGTCAGCAACAGCACGTCCCCGCCCATCTGCACGATCGCCTCGATGCCCCACTTCTCGGGACCGTAGCGATTGCCTTTGCGGAAACCCAGCCGGTCGGTGAGCTCACCGCTGGAAACCAACGCGCGGCTTTCTTCGTGGACCTGGGCCTTGTTCTCGTGCCCGCGCCACGCGATTTTCCGCTTGCCGAGCTGGCTGGCCAGCTTGTCCCTGGTGGCTCCCATCTGCACTTGGCACACCACGTGGGTGCCCACCAGGGACGAGAAGGCCTGCGCGGTCTTGTCCCCGTAGACCAGCTCAACCTGGGAGTGATCCTGGACCGCCATGATGGCCACCACGCCTTTGCTGCGCCCCAACGCCAGCAAGGGATCGATGTTCAAGCGCCCGGCGCTGGTCAGCTCGTCGAACACGAAGTAGAGCCCACGCCCGCCCTCGTCGTCCGGCAAGCCCGGCCCAATGAGATCCGGGACGGCCACGTTGATCATGGCGGCGATGTAGGCCTTCGTCAGGGTTGGGTCCGGTCCGGATTGAACAATGACCTGCTTGCGCCCGTTGTAGTCGTCCCGTATCCACTCGGTCATCGAGAAACGGCGCTTGCCAACCTTGGGCCATGCGGTGGCCAGATCGTCGATAAGGCGGGTGAAGCCCCCCAGGGAAGACAGCACGCTGGACGTGGTTTGGCTCTCCGGGTCACGCACCAGTGCGGCGCCGCGGGGGTAATGCGGGCGCATGCCTGCGGCCATCTCCGCGGCCGGGCGGCGCACCAAGGCCGCCAGATCGGGCCATTCCCACTCGCCAGGCCGGGTGTTTTGGAGCTCGCGCACGCACCCAATCAACAAGTCCTGGGCGGCCATGCTCCAAAATTTGGCGTTCCCGTCGCCCTCTGGGATGAGAGAGGCGGCGAACGCCGCCGCTTGGGTCGGGGTCCGCACGTCGGCGGCGACGTCCCACACGTGGGAGCGCGCATCGAAGGGCGACACGATGATGGGCCTTTTGAAAATCGACGTGAAATCACCCTTGATGTCGTAAAGGAACAGCTTTGCGTCCCTCTTTCGCGTCAGTTGTTCCAGGATGTGCTTGAGGATGACGCTCTTGCCCGACCCCACCGAGCCGGTGATCAGGACGTGGCGCGCCCAATGCTTTTTAGACAGCAACAGATCGGGGTGGAGGGACAGGGCGAAGGGATCCGCCTCGGCGTCTTTAGGGGTTACCGAGCGGTGCCGGGCTTCGTCCACGGCCTCCTTTCCTTCCAACAACCGCGGTCCGGACAGGTGCCAGGTGTTGCTCACCGGCTCGGTCGCCTTGAGGAACACCCGCAGACCGAGGCCCGCCGCCAGCAGAAGCGACACCCCGATCCGGGACCACGTCGCCACTGGGTGATGGTAGGACACCAGTTCGATGAACTCCCGTGCCGGGGCGCGAGCCGAGATGCCGACGGTCAGGAAGTGGTAGGCGGTCACCAGACCGCCTTTCAAAGCATCGGCGAAGCGGATGAGCGAGCCATCGGGATTCGGGATGAGCCAGGCAACGCCCATGCTCCCCACGTAGGCCAAGCCAAAAACGAATGCACCGGCAAGAACGGCGCGGTGCCAGTATCGGACCGGCTGGGAAGGCGCAACGCTGCCGGGCACGTCGCCCAGCGCGTCAAAGGGCTTGGGTTTGCTCATGTCGGTGCATGCGCGTTGGGGTCCGCCCCCGCCACCCTGGCTGCTCAGGATTGGCGCCGTGGGCCATCAGGTGGAGGCAGGCCCGGGCGTGCTTGTGGAGGGCGGCAAGGTGGAGCGGCGCCCACCCGTGGGCGTTGAGGGCCGCCACGTCGGCGCCGGCTTCGACCAGAGGCGTGACCAGCGAGAAGTGACCAAACCGGGCCGCATGATGCAGTGGTGTGTTGCCGCTGGCATCGGGCAGCCGGGCGTCTGCGCCCATGCCGATGCAGGCCAGCAGTGCTGCTTCGTGGCCCGCCCGGGACGCCCCCACGAGCCAGCCCTGCCACGGTGCGTTCTCCCGCAACCGGTTTGCATCCGACCGCCGAGCCCGCGCCTCCTCTACCGCCATCGCCATGCCTTGGAAGAGCGAGGTGTGCTCAGCCATGGACCCAGCCACCCTCTCTGCCAGGGTGCTGTAAACCATCGGTTCGTTACGGTCTGCCAAGCGCCTCTCGTAAGCACGCACCAGGTCCCGGGTGGAGGCCCGTGAGGGTGCGTCCAACCCCAGCCGATGCAAGCCCCAACGCAGGTCCACTTGCGGTGCCCCATCGTGCTCCCGCTGGCGCACCTGCCAAACCAGATCGCCCAATCGACCCTCGACAGGGGCAACGCTCAGGGCGTGGGCACGCGCCAACACTTGCGAATCGTGAAGGCCTTTGGACGCGCCGGCTTCGCGCGCGAGCGCGCCCGCCAAGGCCTCCGCTCGTTGGAGGCCCAGGGGACGCAAGAGGCGCAACAGAGATTCTTGGATGTCCATCTCCATTGTTGTAAAGCCGAATCCGCGACCGTCAAGAGAACGTGTTAGCTGTTGAGGCGAGTAGCCACCGCAACACTGAAATGCCGAAGAATCTCTGTGTCATGCCAGAGCTTCTGCCCTGGGCTACTGCTGTCCAGTTCCTGAAGCACACCGTCCAAGCTCCTTCCAGCCAGAACCTGGGAATCCACATACCCGCCGACCAAGGCGAAAGAACTCAAATGCTCGGGAGCAACGTCGGGAAAACGGTGGAAGTTGGTGTTGTTGATATTCATCGGGTCCTCCTGCAGTGGTAAGCCGATGTGCCTCATCGGAAAGGTCCAGCTCGATCGCTGGTGAATTAGTGGGCTAACGGGTTAAACGCTGTCGGGCGGGCCAAAGACGACCCAACCCAACATGTAGAAAATCAGCGCGGGATAGAACCAGAGATCAAACCCCTCCCAGTCAAACCGGCGCCAACGCTTCCTGCACCGCGCGCGCAGCTTGAGCCAGCGCCGCCTGCTCACCGGAAGGAACTCTGGACCACCACCCCGATGGTCACAAAGCCCACCGCCGCTATGGCCATTACCTTGAGCAGAACCGGAACGGCCGGAGGGTAGGCGAGGACAGCCGTTGCGAAGGCCGCGATCAGCAGGAACAAGCCGGTCAGCAGTGGGACCGCGTTCTCGAAAGCGAAGTCTTTGAGGGCATTGAACAACGTGGACATGGTGGCTCTCCCTGGGGTTTGTATGAGTAGGTCTACCTACTCGTTACTTAACCAGTAAAGCACCATAAAACTGGACGTCAAGACGCAAAAATGCCCGATTCTGCGAAGAACCGGGCAGATCTGAACATCGGTAAAGATTACTGTCGGAAGACGTTCGGCTGGGCCTGCTTTTGGTGCTTCTCCCAATCGTAATTGGCAGCGTAGTCCTTCATGAAAGCCGCCTCCTTCAACGAACTGCGGGCGTAATCGGCGTATCCCAGGCGCCCAGGTCCGTTCTCCATCCGCTGCTCACGGGTCAACATGGGAGGAGTCTCCTCCCGCTGGGCCCCGCGTTGCTGCCGCCACTGCGCAACGGTCGCATGAACCACCTGCTCGCGCTTGTCGTCCGGCTTTGCATCACGAACGGCTTTGTCGGCCTCCTGGATCTTTGCCTGGAGCGCAGCGATCTGATCGGGCGAGGCCTTCTCTGCCCAATCCAGAACACGCTGTCGGCGTTGCTCGATGGCGGCTTGGTCTTGGGCCACGTTCTGCTCGAAGTCTGCCCGCGCCGCGCTGTCCTTCTGGGGCGGTGGGCGATCGCCCAGAAGCCGCTCGTTGCGCTGCGCCTGGAGTGCTCGCAGCTCGGTCATTTCTTCGATGGGTTGGGAGAGGGTGTTGCTCATGTTTGTTTCCTCCGCTGGGGTGAATAGGCTCATCGTTGATCAATCCGCAGGTTTGGCAAGGGGGCAAACCCCCTCGCCTATCCGCATCAATCCGCGTCGGGCAGCAGCTCCGCCAGGTCGAAGCGCTTGATGCCGGCACGGCTCAGCGCCACGATGGCGTGACCGCGGGGCTCAAGAAGAGCGGAGTATTCTTCCTGCAGGAAGAGCGGCTGCACCTCGCGCTTGCCCCCGGTGGGCATGTCGATGTCGCGCGCGATCTCGTCTTGGCCCAGCGTGTCCTCCGATCCAATCCGCCAGCGGCGACCCGTCACGGCGTCGATGCGCGAAGCCGTCAACCGCCCCGCCCCTTCCATGCGCATCTTGTCGTAGGCGGACGCGTATGCATGATCTGGGTCGTTGAGCACAGAGTGGCGCCAGTTGTTCATACCGCCTTGGTAGTCGATGCCCCGGGTGCGCTGCTTGAAGGTGGTCAATGTGGCCTGCCCGAACCGCTTTTCCAGGTATTCGTGGGTGTTGTGCGAGCACTTTAGCGCGATCACCGACTGCATCGTGTTGGCCATCAGCTCCGCCTCGTTGACCGACCCAAAGGCGTTGACCAAGCTCTCAAACCCTTGCGTTGCAAGCACGGGCATCAACCCCAGCGAGCGCGAAACGGAGAACAGGTTGATGTCATCGGCCGTCAACAGCAGGTGGGCCTCGTCCATCATCAACATCACTTCAATTTGCCCAGGCAACACTTCGCGCCACTTGTCGCCGAATGCACCACGCGCTTTGATTCCATTCATGACCCGCTGTTTGAGCAGGCGCATCATCATTTCACCCGCTTCACCGAATTGGGTCGGGGGCAAGAAGAGGCCTACCATGGCTCCGTAGAGCGCATCGGACACGTCCACCTCGCCCTTCTCGATCGAGTGCCATGGCATGTCCGTTCTGCTGTCACGCAGCTTTTCGCCTCGCAAGAGCTTCTCCAGCAGCCCTCGTGAGTTGAGCGTGAACGATTGCCTCTGTTCCGGATGCATCGCGGGAATCTCCAGGAACGCCCATTCCAGCGAGCTCTGCAGCTGAGACATGGGACGGAAGAGATCCGGGTGGATGGTCTGCGGAGCGCTCTCTTGACGAAGGCGGTGCTGTTGCAGGTAGGCCGCGTAGGCCAGCCGCCCTTCTTCGTCATGGCTCGTGTCCGCCTCTTCCAAGCCCAAGTATTTCACCACCTCCATCAGCTTTGCATTGGCACGAGGCGCGGGGCTGGCGGGAATCACGCGTTCCACAATGGACAACAACTTGGCGTGGTGGAATGGCGTGTATTGCCATTGTCTGTCGTCGCTCACAGGGATTCGATGGATGGCGATCTGCTCGGCGATCCGCTCGATCAACGCCTCAGTCTCGGCCACGTCCTCGCCCAGCTTGCGCTGTTTGACCAGCTCAAGCTCCGCATCCAACTGTGCACGCTCCAGCCCTTCCAGCTTGGCCGAGCACCAAGACCTGTAAGCCATCTCGTGATCCACGAGCGCACGAAGGATGATGCCGGTGTGGTAGAGAAACGCGTCACCGCCGTCCGTCCAAAGCTTGGATTTCTCGTCCACTCGCCCACCGGCTGCACCGCGCAATGCCCGGACGACCTGATCGGGCGCCAACCCCTCGTATGGCGCCACCCGCATCCCGGGTTTGACGACGATATCGAACAAACCTTCCAAGTCCGAGATGATCGCCCCGTCTTTGCCGTCGGCGATGAGCGCGCCACCGCCGGCAAGCTTCTGCTGCTTCAAGCGCTCCCTTGCATCTGCGTGGCCTGGCGCCACACATGCCATCGCCAAAGCGGCTCTACGGAACCGACGAGCGATGGGTCTGAGCGCGGCGAAGGATTTGCCAGATCCGATGGCTCCGAACACGAGCAGGCCCTGCTGACAATCCCTCCACGAGAACATCATCACGGTGCCCAGGTCGGGCGAGTAGCCATAGCCCTTGTCGGAAAGGTGTCCCGTGGCGCGCCCAATGGTGATCAGCGGGGTCTTGTCCCGCAGTGCCGCCTCAGCTTGCTGTTCACGCGCCTTGACGTGCGCGTTGATCAGCGCCCCCTGGGTGGCCAGGTTGTTGTCGTTGTTCTGCAGGTAAAGCCGGGCGGCGTTTTGGACAAAGTTGCCTTCGGCGTATTGCATCGCATACATGCATGCCAGCACGTAAGGCGCCGCCTCGCCCAAGCCAAACGGCAGGACCTTGGCGACCACCAGTGTGGCAAAGATGAGCCCCACCCACTTCATCGCTTGAATGAAGCGCGCGGCTGTCCCGCCAATGACGCCCCGGTGCGGGTGCGAGGCCGCCGCCACAAAGCAAACCACAAACAGGATGCCGACCAAGCCAAAGGCCCACCACAGGTAGGTCTTGGCCATCTGGGCATACACAGCCATGCCGCCGGCTTGCATTGCCACCTCGGTGCCGCCCTTGCTGCCGCCGACCATGAACTGAAGCGCCATCGGAACCCATTGCAGCAGCACCAGGGCTTTCAGGGCCTCCTTCATGCCCTCGCCTTGCTTGAGGGCGATGAAGTATGGAATGGTCAGCAGCAGCGCGGCCCAGCCTGCCCAGCCGATGAGGCTCACTAGGAAGGTCGCCAGAACGCCGATCACGGGGAAGGCGAGATACATCAAGGGAGTGGCCAGGCTGTCGCCGCCCTGCCCCATGTCGTTGCCCTGCAAGAAGCCCTCGGCACGCCGTCCAAGCTTCGTCGTGATGATCCGCGATTGGGTGTCGCGCAAATCTTCCGAAACCTTCGGCCACCACTCCTGGAATTCGTCCTCACTGCGTCCGTCGGGCACCTTGAACCCCTGGGCGTTCTCGTCCCAGACGGCGCCGCACTCCAGCGCGAAATCCCGGTCAGCCTCTGGCACATCGAGCTCTCGACTGCGAACGCGATCGGTCACGTCAAAGCGCCCCACCAGGTTTTCATACTCCTCGGCGGATCTGACGATGATTTCTTCCTTCACGTTCCAAGGCTCGCCGCTCTTCCGGCGGAACTTGCGCCCCAGGCCGCTCGTCCAGTCAAGCACGTTGAACAAACTGATTGCTGCCATCTCTGTCTCCCTCCCCTGTCAATTCAACGAAGCCAATGCGCCAAGACGGCAAGCACCAAGCAAAGCGGCGCGCACGCCAGAAAGCCCGCTTTGGCCACCCAGCGCTCTGCGACCTGCTCAACCTTGCTCGCGTAGAGCCGATCCTTGGTCCATGCGTCATACGCGGCGTCGTCTCTGACCGGAGGCCTGCGATCGGCGCGCAAGTAGTAGAAAGTGCGGCGGACGCCTTCGCTCAGGTGGCCCATGCCAAACGATTCAGGGCTGCCGAGGAACAAGCGCCCGTGCAGGTTCAGCCACTTTGAGCCGAAATGAAGTTTTCCGGGCTCCCGGTATTGCGTGAACAGCCACTTGAACATGCTTCCCCCTTATTCGTGAGTAGGTCACTTCTTTCTAGATCGAATCCGCGGATGCGCAAGGGGGATCAGTCGATCCCCGACTTCTTCGCCCAAGCGTCTAGGTCTGCATTGGCTTTTTGCTGCCAGTCGTTCCGCGGTTCGGCGGCGGGTGCGGGGGGCTTCCTCGGCAATGGGGCGGTTGCACGTTTCGGCGAAGGCATTGGCTGGGGCGCAATTGGCGCTGTCGTCGATACCGGGGGAGCGGCGACAGGTGCGGGTTTCTCGATCGTGGCTTCTGGCTTGGCCTGTTCTGAAAGCACTGCTGGAGCAGGCGCAACCACGGGGACTTCCACCACCTCGGGCAACTGCTCGGGAGCGGCTGGAGTGGCAACCGGTGCCATGGGAGCCGGTGTGCTTGGAGGCACTTGGTTGTTCTTCCCAAGCAAGAAGTAGATCGCCCCCACGACCAATGCCACCGCCACCACACCGGTCAAGACCCAAGGCAAACGAGAGCGGGGGCTGGGTTGGATTGGAGTTACTGGCTGCTCTGGTGACGCGGCCTCCGGGGGCCGGTTGGACCCTTCAGGCCCCGCGGAAACGGACAGGACTTCCACCGCGTCCTGCTGAGACAGCTTGACCAAGGCTGCCGTATCTTCATTGCTCAACGCCTTGGCGTCCACCGAAGGGCCACCCAATCCATCTGCAACCTGTGCGCCGGGCTCTCCAAATTCATCAACCAGCTCCCAAACGGTGCACATTCCCTTATCACCCGCTCCTACGAGAACCGGTGCAGCTGCATCGGACGTCAGTTGCCTAACCAACATTTCCTCCTCCAAGGTGAGCGGAGCGTCTTGAGGCTTCTCTTCGACAGCACGATGTTCCTGGGCTTCCCGGGCGCGCTTCGCGTCCAGCTGTGCCTTGGCTTCCTTTGCCTTCTCTGCAGCGGCAGCAACGCCCTTCTGGGTCAACTCGGCAGTGCGCTTGCTGATCACTCCAGCCCAGTGACTGGCCGCTTTCAGGTTTTCTTTCATGCCGTCGGAAACCAGCCGCTCTTCTTGCGTGGGCGATTCGGTCGGGGTTGCGTTGGCACGCTTCAGCAATTCTTCGCGCTTGCGCTTCAGGATTCTCTGGTTCTTTTCTTCTGGGGTCATGTGGGCTCCTCGGAAGGGGGAAGGAAGCCCGAGCATCGAGCGACACCCGGGCACTGAGATCACCGGACGTCAGGCACCGGGGTAACGACGATCACGGGCTCACCGCTGCCGCAGCGGTCGTCCACCGTGACCTTGGACAGCGCGCCACGCTTGGCCAGCTCAACGATGGGCACTTGGCAGGCGGCCTTGTCGGCTCCTTGGAACACCACCGTCAACCCGTTGCTGGACTTGTTCAACAGACCTGCGAACTTGTCGAGGAAGGCCCGGGTGTCGCTGTTCAACCGCTTCATGTCGGTGGGGTTGTAGTTCAAGCGCAACGAATCCAGGACGGCTTCCTGCTTGCCCTCCACGGTTTCGGTCTTGGTGACCACTTCGGCCTTCATGCCAGCCGCACGGGCAGCGTCGGCGGCCTGCTCGGCGTGTTCCCGCTGCTGCTTCACGTAGGACGCGGAAGCACCCACTGCAGCACCCGCGGCGCAAGCGCCCAAGGCCTTGTCTTTCTTGCCCGTGAGCAAGGCGATGGCTCCGCCGGCCACGCAACCGATGCCTCCGGCCTTGAACAGGCGCCTCTTATCGGCCTTGGGCTTGCCATCGTCCTCTGCGGCATGGACCGCATCAGCGGCGGCCTGGGCGGAAACGTGAAGCGGCATGAACGCCGCCAGGCAGAGAGTGAGAGAAAGGGAAAAACGTTTCATGGGTTGGATCTCCTGCTGTGGGGGAAAGTTAGGTGCGTGGAGCAGTCATGGGACCGGCTGCGGGCACCTTGGCCGCACCAGAACCTTTGGGAGAGGGTTGCGAGAGGGCCGCCGTCACCACCTTGCGAAGCGCTTCTTCGTAGCGCTGGATGGCGCTGTCCTGTTCCGCCTTCGTTTCGTCTCGCAGCCGCCGCAGGTCTTCCTGGAGCGCACTCCGGAACAACGCGTTCTCTTCCCGCAACTCGTCGATGAGCTGTTCCAAGTGAGCGTTAGAGTTCTCCAGCACACTCGCCACAGACATGGAAGTGTTGTGTCGCTCCAGCGCCTCTCGCACGTAGGCGCTAAACCCACTGCCCGATTCACGGGCAAGCCGCTGAGCAAGTTTCAGTTGCCCACGGTCGAGGTTTACGTTTTGACGAACCAACGCCATTGGTCGAGTAACTCCGTTTCTGGACTACTCCACCGATACCGCGAATCTCGGAGTTGGCAAGGCCCCACGTCAGGAGCCTGAAAAACATGGGCCAAACGAGCTAACAAGCACTGACACTGTCTCCATTCAGTGGTGACAGGGTCAGGCCTTGATTGCATTGAGGTTGCGGCAGATGTGAGGCCGATTTTTGGGCGAAAAGCGCACTCCCACTTCAGTGCGTCATGTGTATGACGACTCTGGGGAACCGTCCGGGCTCCTGCTTCTCTGCCCCTGCCGACACTGCTTCCACCCACGCTGGGCTCTCGCAGTTGCTTCTCGGCGGCC